>NZ_CBFFRK010000083.1:0-19359 GCF_965644245.1 Erwinia sp. V71 | reverse complement strand
TATCGGTAGTTAACCCTTCCTCCTACACTCTCCACAATCATGTCCGAGCGTTGCACTTATTATCTGAATTCGCGCTTTACGGTAAAATAATCATTGCTATATTTATTTTGCTGGCAAAATTCACAACATGAAACCATTTCAATTGGCGTGAATTAATTTCAGTCATATTTATTTCTGATTGGTGTACCGTTTGGTCTTTAACGACAAAAAACACTCACGAGAATAACGATGACAACACAACAATCATTACCGCCATTCCGCGCCGATGTCGTGGGCAGCTATCTGCGTCCGGCTTATCTGCATGATGCCCGTAAGCAATTTGCGACCCGCGATATTACCGCCGCGCAATTAACCGCCGTAGAAGATAAAGCCATTACTGAACTGGTACAAAAACAGAAAGCTGCCGGTTTACAGGTGATCACCGACGGTGAATTCCGCCGCAGCTGGTGGCACCTTGATTTTATGTGGGGCCTGAACGGTGTGGAAAAAGCTGCGCTGTCTCATGGCTATGTGTTTGACGGTATTGAAACTCGCCCCGAAACCGCGCGCCTGAGCGGGAAAATCAGCGGCGAAAACCATCCGTTCCTTGCCCATTTCCGTTTTCTGCAGCAGTTTGCGGAAGAGGGCATTGTGCCACGCCTGACCATTCCGGCTCCGGCGCAGTTCTTTAAAGAGCTGTATCGCCCGGAGAATAAAGCCAGCACTGAAGCGCTGTATCCGTCACAGACAGATCTGATCACCGATCTGACCAGCGCCTACAAAACCTTTATCAAAGAGCTGTATGCGCTGGGCTGCCGCAACCTGCAGCTGGATGACTGTACCTGGGGCATGATGGTCGATGCGCGCTATAACAATGCCGGCGTTGCCGACCGTTCACTGCTGAAAACCGATTCCTGTGACTGCCACGCCACCACCCACACGGTGATTAGCCAGGATGTGCAGTCACTGGCAGAGCTGCTGTTAAGTATTAACAACCAGGCTATCGAAGGCGCACCTGCGGATCTGGTACTGACCACCCACGTCTGCCGCGGCAATTATCGCTCTACCTGGGCTGCCAGTGGCGGTTATCAGCCGGTGGCGAATGTGCTGTTTGGTCGTGAAAATGTCTCGGCGTATTACCTGGAGTTTGATACTGAACGTGCCGGTGATTTTTCGCCGCTGGCGGAAGTGTCCGGCGATAAGCAGGTCGTGCTGGGGCTGATTTCATCGAAAATCGGCGAACTTGAAGATAAGCAGTCCGTCATCGCGCGTATCAAAGAGGCGAGCCAGTATGTACCACTGGATCGCCTGTGCCTGAGCACGCAGTGCGGCTTTGCTTCCACCGAAGAGGGCAACGCGCTGACCGACGCGCAGCAGTGGGCCAAGATCGCACTGGTGAAAGAGATTGCCGATGAAGTGTGGAAGTAAGCACTAACCACTTCTGCGCAGCATAAGTTGCGGTTCCAGGCTGCTGATCGCCGGAACCGCCTGTTCACCGTTCCATGCCTGCTGTAACAGTGCCAGCACGCGCCCGGCAATCGCTGTAACCGGCTGGGCGACGGTGGTCAGCTGATAACCCTGCCAGGCGGCAGGCGGGATATCGTCGCAGCCCACCACTTTGAGCTGCTGCGGGATGGCCGGGCCGTTCGCTTCACGACAACAGTCAGTCAGCCCCATCGCCAGCGTGTCAGAGGCGCAAAACACCCCCTCCAGCTGTTGCAGCTGCGCCATCGTGCGCGCCGCCAGTGTAAAACCGGCCTGATAACCATAGCGTCCGGCCTCCAGCCGCAACGGTGCTGCCAGCCCCTGTGCCTGCACGGTGTCGCAGAATCCCTGCCAGCGCTCCTGCGAGGCCTGACCATCGGCGCGTCCGGCAACAAACCCCAGCCGCGTCAGACCCTGTGACAGCAGGTGCTGTGCCGCCAGCTCGCCAGCGCGCAGGTTATTCGTTTGTACCGACGGGATCAGCCCGCGAGCGTCACTGCGCCCGAGCGTCACCAGCGGCAGAGAAAGTTTCAGGCACTGACCAAAGCTTTCTGCGGGCAGTGAGCCAACCACGGCGATGACGCCATCCACCTGATAACCGGACAGACGCATAATCGCGGTATCCAGATCCTCTTCCTGTTTCACACTCAGCAGCATCGGCTGTTTGCCGTTCTGTTGCAGCACTGTCGACAGTTCTTCAAACAGATAAGACTGATACGGATTGGAGAAATCACTGATCAGAATCGCCACCAGATGTGAGCGCTTACGTACCGCCGGGGTGCTGAGCGTTCTGGCAAAGATATTGGGTTGATAACCCAGTGCTTTCGCCGCCGCGAGAATGCGGGCACGTTTCTCTGGCTGGATACTGCCGCCGTCAGTAAACGCGCGCGACACGGCAGAACGCGATAAACCGACATAGTCCGCGACATCCTGCGCGGTTACTTTTTTAGTCAACTGCACGCGAGGGTGACTCCCTGAGAGTGAATGTTTCGCCATCCTGTGCCAGCGACAGATGAGGGAGAGCGGCGACTTTGTCGCTTAACTGCGCACGAATGGCGGGATCGATATGGTACAGCCACCACTCGCTGCTTGCTGCCAGTTGTTCGCCCTGCGCCGACAGCAGGCCGTCGCCGGAATAGAACAGCTGGTGTCCGCAGCGGGAGGTGAGATGCAGGCTGCGATTCGGCGCGCCGTGGCGGGTGGTGCTGGTTTGTAACTGCCATGGGCCGAGAGCGGTGATCGTCTCACTGTTGTGGCGTTCCAGTGCAAAACCCAATGCGGACTGCGGCCAGCAGGCGTAGTTCAGCAGCGGTTCGATCACCGGCCACTGCTGACGCTGGGCGATAAGAGTAAGTGGGCGCTTACGTCCATTGCTGTCCATCCAGTTCAGCAGCAGCGTCAGGCCCAGGCAGTGGTCCGGGTGGCTGTGGGTCAGATAAATGGCATCAATGGTTTCGGCATTGTCACGGCAGGCAAACAACCGTGCGGGCACCGTGGGGCCACAATCGACCAGCAACTGATAGCCCGCTTCGGTCACCCTGATGCTGGCGTTGGTGTGCTGTGCATCATAGGCGTCGCCACAGCCAATCACTTCAACCTGCAGGTTATGCGGCATGGCTGGCCTCCACGCCTGGCAGGCGCTGCTGATCGGTGGCGAAGTAGTGCAGTACCGAGGCGCTGAGACGCAGCGGTAACGCATCACCGGTCTGGTAGCGGGCATCGCTTTCCACCACCAGCGGCAGGCCATTCACATCACCGTAATACAGGCGTGCATGGCCGAGCGGTTCAGTGATACGGATGGTCATCCGGCAGTCCGGCTGCGCGGCATCGACGCGGATCTGGTTCGGCCGCACACCGACGGTTGCCACTTCCGCCGCCAGTGCCTGACTCGTCAGGGTGCGGAAGGTGTCGGCAGCGATAAAATTCATTACTGGTGAACCAATAAAAGCGGCAACAAACTGATTGGCCGGCTGGTTATACAGCGTTTCGGGGGCGCCGATTTGCTCGATTTTGCCGTGATTCAGCACCACGATTTTGTCCGCCAGCGTCATCGCTTCCACCTGGTCGTGGGTGACATAAATCATCGTCGCCTGCAGTTGCTGATGCAGTTGCTTGAGGAAGGTACGCATTTCGCCGCGCAGCTTGGCGTCGAGGTTCGACAGCGGTTCGTCGAACAGAAACAGCTGCGGATTACGCACAATCGCACGGCCAATCGCCACGCGCTGGCGCTGACCACCGGACAGCTCGCCCGGCAGGCGTTTCAGTAGTGGCGTCAGCTGCAGCTTCTCTGCGGTTTGCTGCACACTTTGCGCGATCAGCGCCGGTTCCACTCCGGCCATCTTCAGCGGAAAGGCGATGTTTTTCTCCACCGACATATGCGGGTAGAGTGCGTAAGACTGGAACACCATCGCCACCTGACGCTCGGAAGGGTGAACGTCGTTCAGTGTCTCACCATTCAGCACCATCTCGCCGTCAGTGATCGACTCCAGCCCGGCAATCATGCGTAACAGCGTCGATTTGCCGCAGCCGGAGGGGCCGACAAACACGACAAACTCGCCGTCATTGATGCTGAGATTAAGTTGCGGGATCACCGTCTGCCCGGCGTAATCCTTGCGGATATGTTTCAGTTCAAGTTTGGTCATGGTGACTCCTATTTCAGCCCCATCGAGAAGCCGCGCAGCAGATAGCGCTGCATATACCCCGCCAGTGCCAGCATCGGCAGCGAAGAGATCATCCCTGTCGCCATCAGCGCGCCCCACGACGTACCGTCCTCGGTAATAAAGTTAGCGATAAACAGCGGGATGGTGAATTTGTCCGGGGTATGGATAAACAGCAGCGAGAAGAGAAACTCATTCCAGCCGAGGATCAGGCTGAAGATCGCTGTCGCCACCAGCCCTGGCGCGCAGAGCGGCAGCACGATATATGCCAGCCGTTTCGCGAGATGTGCGCCATCCATCGCCGCGGCTTCTTCGATTTCCAGCGGGATATCGCGGATAAACCCGAGCAGCATCCAGATGCAAAACGGCAGGGTATACACCTGATATGCCAGTACCAGCCCGATGCGAGTATTCAGCAGTCCGGCGTGGTTCATCAGCGAATAGAGCGGGATGGCCACCACAATCGGTGGCATCATTTTGACCACCAGCACCGCCAGCAGAAACAGATTGTCCAGCCGTGCCGGAAAGCGGTAACGCACCAGCGCATACGCGGCAAGGAAACCCGCCAGCAGCGAAATGGCGGTGGAGAGCACGGCGATCAGCAGACTGTTGCCAATCTGTGTCGCCAGCTCGCCCTGCCAGATGATACGAAAAGCATCGAAGCTGATCTGTTGCGGCCACAGGCGCGCGCCCGCATTAATAATCTCCGCAGGCGATTTAAAGGCGGTGCCGAACATCCAGATTACCGGCAGTAAGAACAGCGCGACCGCCAGCCACACCAGCAGACGATGAAGTGTGGAATTCATTTTTTGCCTCCCTGCATCGCCTTGCGCGCGTAGAACAGTGTCATCAGCAGCGAAATCACCAGCATCACCAGCGCCGACGCGCTCGCCATACCGAGATCGAAAAAGCGGAAACCGTATTTGTAGACAAACATCGACAGGGTTTCGGTTGAATTACCCGGGCCGCCGCCGGTCAGCACATACACTTTGTCGAACAGCCTAAAGGTGTCGATGGATCGCAGCAGAAAGGCCAGCATCAGCTGCTTTTTGATCAGCGGCAGAGCGATATAGATAAAGCTGCGCCAGCCGCGCGCGCCATCCACCAGCGCGGCTTCGCCGATATCTTTCGGGATCGACTGCAATCCGGCGAGGATGATCAGAAACGCCATCGGCGTCCATTGCCAGGTATCGACCAGTACGATGACGTACAGCGCCAGATGGGGATTAAACAGCCACTCCTGCGCGGGCAGGCCCAGCGCCACCAGCACAGTATTGAGCAGGCCGTAGTCGTAATGATACCAGGCACGCCAGATGGCGGAGCACACCATGGTGGAGATCATCATCGGATAAATCAGCAGTGGCAGGGCAAAGCGGCGGCCAGGAAAACGGCGGTTAAACAGTAATGCCAGCCAGAGTCCCAGCAGAACCTGCGCCAGCGATGCCACCACGGTAAACACCACGGTATTGCTGATGGCGGCGCGGAAGAAGAAGTCATCAAACAGCGCGTTAAAATTGGCGAGACCGACAAACTGATAGTGCTGGCCGTTGCGATCCACTTCGCCAAATGCATTCCAGATCACGGAGAGGATCGGATAAGCGGTCAGCAGGCCGAGCAGGGCCAGCGCCGGTAACAGCAGCAGGATGAGCGGTTTACGTTTTTCAAATAGCATAGCGATATCCGGCATGGCGCTGCAGCAGAGCCGCAGCGCCGTTCAGCGATTACTTCTTGATCATGCGGCTGATATTGCGCTGTGCCTGTTGCAGCGCCTGTTCGGCATTCATTTGTCCGGTCATGGCCATCTGCAGATAGTCACCCAGCACGCTTTCCACTTCGGCCCAGTTCTGGATGCGCGGAGGCGCTTTACCGTTTTGCAGTGCAGTCAGCTGTTGCGGATACCTGCGGTATTTCGCCACCAGTTCTTTGTCGCCATACAGGCTGGTGCGGGTTGGCGGAATGCCATAATTCAGCGCCAGCGCTTTTTGCATCTCGCTGCTGGTGGCGAATTTCAGGAAGGCGGCAGCGTCGGTTTTGTTTTTGGCATCAGCAGGGATGGCGATTTGCCACAGTCCCAGCATCGGCGCGGGTTTGCCGGTTTCCGCTGGCGGGGTGGTGATTTCCATCGCACCAACCACTTTCGACAGCTGCGGGTTATCAAGATTTGGCACCCAGGCTGGCCATACTTCAATCGCCATCGCCGCGCTGCCTTTCTGCAGCGCATCGCGGACTTCATCTGCGTTATACACTTCAACGCCACGCGCGGCGTACTGCTTCATCGCCAGGAAAGTTTCCAGCGCCTGTTTCGCCTGCGGAGTGTTCAGAGAGGCGTTACCCTGCTGATCAACCACATCACCGCCGTAGCCCCAGAGGATTGGCAGGAAGCCGGTGACAATCGGGTTGCCTTTCACACCGCGGAACACCACGCCGTTCATCTCGCCGCTCTGGTTAATGGTCTGTGCCGCTTTCAGCACGTCACTCCAGGTTTTTGGCTGCGGCAGGTTGTGCTTGCTGAATTCTGTGCGGTTCCAGGCGAACATCGCGACGTTGCCGACCATGGGCAGGGCGTAGGTGGCACCCTGTGCGCCAGATGCACGGCCAATGTCCAGTGTGGCCGGGATAAAGTCGCCATCCAGCGTCTCTTTCGTCAGCGGCGTCAGCCACTGGTTGCCGATAAACTCAGGCGCCCAGGTATCGTCCAGCTGAATCACATCGTAGTTGCCGGTTTTCTCGCGCATCGACAGCGTGATGCTTTCATACAGGCCTTTGTTCGGGCGCTTGACCAGCGTCACTTTGCTGTCCGGGTGCGCTTTCTGATACGCGTCCACCACATACTGCATTGCATCGCCATAGCTGCTGTCACGGCTGGCGATCACCAGCTCACCAGCCGTTGCGCCAAAGCTGGCTGCCAGCAGCGCTGCCGCCATCATGGTGCGTTGGAACATTGGGGTTCTCCTGAGTCCTGGGTTAAATGTGTTTTTTGCACGCGCGTTCAAATGATGGTTGCAAGGCTAGAGGGGGAAAATGTCAGAAAGATTACGCTGGGGTGACGGTTTGAGTGTGGGCTGGATTTATCCGTTATAGGCCGATTTTTTCGCTGGGATGTCTGTGAGGGGGCCACAGCCTCTGCGGCTACAGGGCGGTCCTCGCGCCACGCTGCGCGCGGTGCCTTCGGTTCCGGCATCGCGCCGACGGACCGGCCAGGAGCTGGCGTCCTGCCCGCCCAGGCCTGACGCCAGCATCCCTGCGGTCGTCTCCTGGCCCGATACCTCCACCTCAGCGCTGCGGATTGCCCTTACGCTGCAGAGGCTGAGCCCCCTTACCATTCAGTGCCTGCTGTTTTAAAAGGCCACACTGCACTGACACAGCTGACTGATGGTTCCCCCGGACGGGCGTATCCGCAGCGCAGGGCACGGTAAAATGCTTAACTGACTGGCATTACCTGGTTTAGCTGGCTCTTTCTTTATAGGGTTTCACCTTCGGGTTGTCAGAGAACCGGCACCACCTGAATCTCCACCATACCAATCCCCAGCCGGCGTGGATCGTGGCCGGTGATATTGCCTTCATTGGTCAGCAGCGGCTCCGGCGGGATGATCTCCACCGTGGTCGCGCGTGCCGGATTATGGAAACGCAGGGTGGTGGTGGAGAGCGCTTCGCTCAGGTTCAGTTGCTGCTGTTGCTCGCCCACCTTCACCGGAATCGGCCGGTGCGCATTCGGGCCGATGGCTCGCGCGGTAATCACCAGGTCGAAGGTTTCCGGCAGCGGCTGTTGATACTCAATCTTCACTTCTGGCGCCAGATTGGCGTTTGACCAGCGCCCCCACTCCTCCTGACGTGAGACGCCGCTAAAGCTTTTCACCGTTTGCGGCGCGCCGGGAATCGAGAAGATAAAGCGGTCGGCCTGATAGCGGATATCGTTATCCTCGACTTTCAGCAGTGCAAGGTTGTGCTTAAACTGCTCGTCGTCCCCCTTCACGGCAGGGAAATTCACTTTGCCTTTGTAGCTGTCGCCGCTGACCACGGTGACCTGCGGCTGGCCGTTCAGCTGACCGCTGGCGAAGCAGAGCTGGTTCGACAGTGCCAGTTCCGGCTGCCACAGCCGTGCCATTTTGTAGCATTTATCAACCCAGATAAATTTATCCTGCGCGGCAAAATCGGCCAGCTGATAACGCAGTGGCGCGGAATATTCCCCTTCCGGCAACGGCTCCACTTTCCCCTCGCTGACGCGCAGCAACAGCGGCAGCTGGAAACTGGTGCCGGAGAAGCTGAAACGGTTGTTTTTCTGGTCGATGGTGTAATCTGTGATGCTTTGCGGGAAGCGCCACAGGCGGATAATGTCCGGCTTCCACTGGTTAATTTTCTCTTTCAGATTGTCGAAAGTGGTGGATAACGAGGTGCTGGACAGGCTGCTGCGTCCCAGGCCAATCGCGCTGTCGCCACCGAGAATATCCAGCACTGTTGCGCCATTATCCATCGGATTGCGTTTACCGGTTTCCAGTACGCTGTCCGGCTGATCGCCGCGCACAATAAAGAACAGATTATTGCGTTCCAGCTTCGTGAGATATTTCCACGCGGTATTGTTCATTGCCAGATGATCGCTGGAGACCACAATCACGGTATTGGCGAAATATGGCGACGCCTTGATTCTCCCAATCAGGCGTGCAATATGTTCCTGACTGCAGCTGACGGCGCTAAAGCTCTGATTCGCCTTACCTTCCATACTGTAGCTACGACGCTGGCAACTGCGCGAGATAAAGCCGTCAGGATGGTGGGTATCCACTGTCAGGGCAAACAGGGCAAACGGCTTTTTACGCTGTGACAGCGTGTTAAAGCGCTGCCACACCTCTTCCAGCACCGTATCATCGTAATAGCCCCAGTTGTTGCGATAGTCAGGATCGGCCACGCGCTGTTCCAGCTCCTGCATACCCGTCATATTCTGCCGCGGAAAACCGTGTGAGGTGAGGAACAGGTCTTTACCGGCAAAGCGCAGATCCGCGCCCTGAATAAAATAGTTGTCGTAACCGGCACTCTGCAGAATATCGCCGAGGCAGATATTTTTCGGATAGAAGCTCGACAGCGAGGCAGAGGCGTTGCCATTAAACGGCGCAAACAGCGGGATGCCGCACTGCGAGGCCACCATACCGGCAATGGTATAGTCGGTGCCTGGCAGTTGTTCGGTCTGGCTGAAGTCCAGCTCATTTTCTTTGATGGCGCTGAGTTCCGCCGTCAGACCGGGGAAGCTATGCTCATCGAAATAAGTGCGTTCCAGACTTTCTGCATAGATATACACCAGGTTGCGTTTTGCGCCGTTAATCGCCTTCAGCGGCGTGTGGTAATACTCAGCAAAGTCCGAACCGCCCTGACGCGTCTGGGAGCGCACCAGCTCAAATACCTGCTGAAAGGCAGGGGTGGTTTTTATCGATCCCAGCGCCAGCAGCACCGCCAGCAGGCTGTAACCCAGATGATGGTGATCGTGCTGGCGAAAACGCAGCAGCCAGCCGAGCAGGCAGAACACCAGAAACAGCACCAGCAGCAGACCCAGTGCCGGTAACACATATTTACTGACGCCAGCGCCCTGCAGACTGTTGGTCAGGGTGTAAATCACCGCGTCATTAATGCCTTCGCCGGTAAACCAGTTACTGGCAAACAGCGTGGCGTTGAGAATAATAAACAGGCCGAGCAGGATTAACACCAGCACAAACCAGAATTTGTTACGTCCGGCTTTGGTGGCGTAAGTGATGATGGTGACAAAAAAAAGCACAACTGAAAGTATTTCAGAAGACATCAATTCCTCTCTTATTATTAGGCGCTTTCCCTGGCGCTGACCTCCCGTTTCGGCAGCGATACCCTTGTCCAATCTAGCGTGGCAGTGAGGTGCAGGCAACCGCACATCACAGAAATGGGCGCTAAATCGGAATATGGGAGAACAGGAAGTAAAGAGAGAGAGCACCTCCCGCCAGAGTACGGGAGGCGCAGAGGAAGGACTTATAATTCGCCGGTGAGATACTGCGCGACGCCGTTGCCAAAGCTCCAGTCGCCTTTGTCGTTGGTAATAAAGCTGATCATCAGGTCACTGCCTTCAATTCCACAGCTTTGTTTCAGCTCGCGCGCCAGCTCGGCCATAAAGAATTGCTTCTGTTCGTTGCTGCGCGGGCTGGTAAACACCCGCACCATCACCAGATTATCGGTGCGTTGCAGACCCAGCCCGGTATCTTCGAACACCATCTGATATCTTTTATTCTCGTGAACAATCTGATAGCGATCGCGTGGCGGCACGTTAAACGCCTTCAGCACCGCGCGGTGCGCGGCATCCAGCAGGGTTTTTAATTCTGACTCTGAGCGCCCCTGAATAACATCAAACTGCAGTAATGGCATAGTGATT
The DNA here is from genome assembly GCF_965644245.1 of Erwinia sp. V71. Classification (NCBI taxonomy): domain Bacteria; kingdom Pseudomonadati; phylum Pseudomonadota; class Gammaproteobacteria; order Enterobacterales; family Erwiniaceae; genus Erwinia; species Erwinia sp. V71. Next base: position 8,859 of record NZ_CBFFRK010000083.1, on the reverse strand, counting down.
CCTCGCTGACATTGCGGAAAAAGAAAGTGCTTCACAGGGCTTATCCTGCACCTGCAGCGGTGAAAGAAAAAGCGCTATACTTGAATTGATTATTTACTATTTTGAACAATTACCATGAAAGAACTGAAGACCGATGCGCTGTGGCTGCACCTGCACTGGCTGACGGTGCTGGCGGAACAGGGCAGCTTTACCCGCGCAGCAGAGCGGCTTGAAGTCAGCAAAGCGGCGATGAGCCAGAAGATTAAGCAGCTGGAGCAGATGGCTGGCGTGGCGCTGGTGCAGCGCACCACCCGCAGCGTGCGGCTGACCAGTGCGGGTGAAAAGCTGGTGGAGGACCTGCGTGAGCCTTTCTCGCAGATCGCGCAGAGTTTTTTCAGCGTGCGCGATTCCAGCGGCCCGCTGCGTGGTCTGGTGCGCGTCACCGCGCCGGTGGCCTTCGCCCGTCAGCAACTGGTGTCGCATATTACGCGTTTTCTGCGTCAGCATCCGCAGGTGCGGGTGCAGCTGGAGGTATCCGATCGGCTGGTGTCGCTGGCCAGCGAAGGTTTTGATCTCGCGATTCGCCACAGCAACAGCATTCCGGAAACCCATGTCGCTCTGCCACTGTGCGACACGCGGGCGCTGCTGGTGGCATCTCCGGCGTATCTTGCGCAGTATGGCGAACCGCAGACGCCAGCAGATCTGCAGCAGCATCACTGCCTTTACTATCCGCGCGGTGTGGAGCTGCCGCGCTGGCATTTTGTCCCTGACGCTGGCGATGGCGAGCAGGTGACGGTGGGAGTCAGCGGCCCGTTTGCCACCAACAACAGCGAATCGATCCGTGATGCGGCGCTGGATGGGCTGGGCATCGCTATGCTGCCGGATTTTAGCGCCCAGGCGGCACTGGCAGATGGCCGGTTGCGGGTGATCCTGCCGCAGTGGCGGGCTGTCAGTGCATTTGCCGACAGGCTATGGATTGTGCGACCGTATACTGCCCAGGTGCCGCGGGCAGTAACAGAATTCAGCCACTGGCTGCGCGCCGCGTTTGCGGCTGAATAATGTGATGACAGGGAGTATTGCAATGGACTACACCAGGATTCGTATTGACACCCCGCGCCTGATTTTGCGCCCGTTTGTCGCACAAGATGCCGACAGCTGGTTTGCCATCATGAGCGATCCGCAGGTGATGAGATACTGGAGCCATACCGCGTGGCAGGATCGCCGTGAAGCGGAACAGGAGATCGCCGGTGTGATCAGGGCGATGGCGGCAGGAGAGTATCTGAAACTGGCGATCACCGCCAAACCGCAGGATCGTTGCATCGGCTCGTGTATTTTCTTCCATCACCATCCCGGTTCGCAGCGCGGCGCTATCGGCTACTGCCTGGCGAGCGATGCGCAGGGACAGGGCTATATGACGGAAGCGCTCAGCCATTTTTTCCGTTTTCTGCAGCAGGAGATGTCACTGCGCCGTCTGGAAGCCGATATCCATCCTGATAATCTGGCCTCCGCTCGCGTCCTGCAACGTATGGGGTTTGTGCAGGAAGGGCTGATGCGTGAGCGCTGGTGCGTCGGCGGCGAGCTGTCTGATTCCGCGCTGTTTGGTTTGCTGCTGAATAAATAAGGAGCTTCTGATGCATGGACCGAATCCTGCTGATCCCTATCCGATGGCCGGTCTTCCTCAGGTGTGCTATCTCAAAAATCGCATCAACAATCCGCAGATTGTGATCGGTGATTACAGCTACTATGACGATCCTGAAGGCGTGGAGAACTTCGAGCGTAATGTGCTGTATCTGTTCCCGTTTATTGGCGATAAGCTGGTGATTGGCCGGTTTTGTGCACTGGCGCGCGGTGTTAAATTTATTATGAACGGCGCAAATCACCCACAGTCCGGGCTCTCAACGTATCCCTTCTGGATTTTCGCCAATGGCTGGGAAGCGAGTCTGCCCGCGGCCAGCGAACTGCCGTTTAAGGGCGATACGGTGGTGGGTAATGATGTCTGGATTGGCTATGACGCCATGATTATGGCGGGTGTGAATATTGGTAACGGCGCCATTGTTGCCGCCCGTTCCGTGGTGACCCGTGATGTGCCCGCGTATTCGGTGGTGGGGGGCAACCCGGCGCAGGTGATTAAAATGCGCTTTACGCCAGAGCAGATCGCTCGCCTGCAGGCGCTGAGCTGGTGGGACTGGCCGGCGGAAAAAATTACCGCCAGCCTGCCGCTGATCGCCGCCGGGGATATTACCGCACTGGAACGCCTGCACGCAGGCGAATAAGCACCACCCGGCGCGCCTGCCGGGTGGTGCTTACATTACGCCAGATCCGTAGACAGCGTGATGGCTTTATTGGCTTCCAGCTCAGCCAGGCGCTGTTCCAGCGCGCTTTTCATCAGCCGGTAAGCATCGCTGCCCAGCGCCAGTCTTTGCGGTGCCGGGGAGCGATCGACACTGGCAATCATCTCGCGCACCATCTTGTGCTCATCGCCGATCCACGGGAAGGATGCGCGCAGGGCATGGGCGGGAGTATCGATATACTCTGGCATCACCGCTGCCATCACCATGCCTTTGTCGCGGAAACCGGTCTGCGCGGTTCCCGGTTCAATCAGCGTGAAGTCGATATTAAAACCGCTCACTTCCTGGCGCACCGCTTCGACAAAACCTTCCATCGCCCATTTGCTGGCGTGATACAGGCTCAGGCCGGGAAAGGCAATCTGCCCGCCCATTGACGACAGTTGCAGAATGAGGCCACCGCCCTGACGACGCAGATGAGGCAGTGCCGCGCGTGTCAGCTGGATCGAGCCAATGACGTTAGTGTTCAGCTGGCGCGCAATTTCCTCATCGTTCAGCTCTTCTGCTGCGCCCGCCAGGCCATAACCCGCGTTACTGACAATCACATCGATCCGCCCCAGCTCACGGAAGGCGCGGTCCACCGTCGCGTGAACTGCCGGTGTATCCGTGACATCCAGCGCGGCGACCCATAACGCCTCGCCGTAAAGTTGTTGCAGATCGTCGAGCTGTGCGGGTGTGCGTAAGGTGGCGGCGACGCGATCGCCGCGCGCCAGCAGGGTTTCAGTCATAATGCGGCCAAAGCCGGAGGAGGTGCCGGTGATAAACCATGTTCTGGACATACTCATTTTCCTTGCATCGGGTTGAGGGTTTAATCACTGTAAACCTCCGGTATTGATGCCACTATCCGTACAATTTCGCATGTGGAAGTGAAAATTAACCATGAATCAGCAACCCGATCTGATCTCACTGAAAGCGTTCGCCACCATCGTCGCGCAGGCGAGTTTTCGTAAAGCGGCGGATGAACTGGGCATGTCGCCTTCAACGCTGAGCCATATGATGCGCACGCTGGAAGATAAGATGGGCGTGAGGCTGCTGCATCGTACAACCCGCAGCGTGTCGCCTACCGAGGCCGGTCATGCGCTGTATGCCAGCCTGACGCCGGTGCTGCGCGATCTGGCGAATGCGCTGGCGACGGTGGAAGATTTCCGTCAGCAGCCGCGCGGCAATCTGCGCATTAATACCAGTGAGATCGCGGCACGTTATCTGCTGCATCACGTTATTCCGCGTTTTTTATCGCAATATCCCGATATCTCGCTCGATCTGGTCACGGAAGGTCGCCTGATTGATATTGTCAGTGAACAGTTCGATGCCGGCGTGCGGCTGGCGGAGGATGTGCCGCAGGATATGATTGCGGTGCCGTTTGACGGCACTGCGCGTTTTGTTACGGTTGCCGCGCCTGGCTATCTGCAGGGCAAAGCACCACTGCGTACGCCGGACGATTTGCTGCATCACGCCTGTGTGCGTTTCCGTCTGCCGAGCGGCAAACTGTATCGCTGGGAATTTGCCCGCCACGGGCAGGAGATCACCATTGCGCCGCAGGGTGCGCTGATGCTGGATCATACTGAGCTGATGACGGAAGCGGCGGCAGAGGGGCTGGGGATCGCTTATGTGCCCTGGGCGGCCGCTCAGCCGTATCTGCAGCGCGGCGAATTAACGCTGGTGCTGGAAGAGTGGTGCCCGGAAATCCCCGGGCTGTGTCTCTACTATCCCGGGCATCGCCATATTCCGGCCGCCTTGCGGGCGTTTATCGGCATGTTGCGTCAGTGCGAAGGGCGCTAAGCTGCGCTGGCAGGCCGGATTCAGATAAACGGCCGATGATAGATCGCGGTGCTCCAGTGGCGGCTGCTGGCGTGTTTCTCCGCCTGCCAGCCCAGCCTGCGCAGCTCGCGGGCGATCATTTTGTTCATAATACCGTGACCGACCAGCAGCACCGTTCCCTGTTGTGACAGGGCGATCAGCCGTTGTGCCGCCTGTTTTGCCCGCTGACGCGCCGCTTTATACGACTCCACCGAGCCCGAGTAGCCGCAGAACCACAGCAGCCGCCACAATGCCAGCCAGAAAGCGGGCGGCAGATGCAGTGTGCGTAATGGCAGCACCGGAATATCCACTTCGCGGAACAGGGCGTCGCTGATATCCGCCTGCATACCGAGCTGGTCAACGGAAGATTGCGCGCGCGGCAGCGTGCTGGTGACAATCACCTCCGCCTGTTGGGCAATCATCTGGCTGCGCTCTGGCGGAAAGTCACTGACCTGCGCCAGATTGTACTGCTCGCACCAGTGCGCCATCGCCAGCGCAGAAATCCGTGCCGGAGCAGGGTGATCCGGTTTGCCATGCCGCATTAAGATAATCGCCATCGTGATCAGTCTCCTGGACAGCCCCGTTTACAGTCGTCAACCTCACGTCATCCTGGCTGCGATCAATTTTTTCCTGAACCGTCATCATAATGACATCTGCAAATGGGAAAACTAGCCCGCCAGTTGAAAGTTGTACCAGAGCACCATCGCTCAGGCGGTTAAAGATTAGCAGCAACACAGTGAAAAAAAATTTATCTTCTGCAGTACGGCTTAACTCTCTGATTTTGCACGATCTCATTTTTCCTGAAGCATGAATTGTGAAATAAATCTAACGATTTGCCGTTTGTGTACTTGATTTATCTACGCGCGTAGATACAATGAAGTCGTAGTGATAATTCACCGTGCTTGATGTCGAATCTGCTAAGTGATGGTCTGGTTTGTTTCGCGTAACTTAAGCGATTGGTTAAATAAAAACCGGCAAACGCGTAACAAATATGAGCTCCTGACACTAGGGAACCCTTTACTGACCTTTCATCATGGCTCAGAAACTGAGCGTCTTCACCGGGGAGTTATCTCTTCGCATTGAGGGAAACGTCCCACGGACGGGCGCTCTTAAAATCTCCTAACAGCAGGGAATTTTTTGAATGACCTCACATCAAACTGTCGGGCAGTCGACTTCTGCCGCATCACATTCTGCAGCCGATCAACGGCTCGCCACTGACGAAGGACGCAAAGATTTCTGGAGCGCCACCTTCTCCTGTTGGCTGGGCACCGCGATGGAATACGCCGATTTCGCCCTCTATGGTCTTGCCGCCGGTATTATCTTCGGCGATGTTTTCTTCCCTGAAGCCACTCCAGCCATGGCGCTGCTCTCCAGTTTTGCCACCTGGTCGGTCGGTTTTATTGCCCGTCCGATTGGCGCACTGTTCTTTGGCTGGCTCGGTGACCGTAAAGGCCGCAGGGTAGTGATGGTCTCGACCATCATCCTGATGGGCGCCTCCACCACGCTGATTGGTCTGATCCCCAGCTATGCCTCGATTGGCCTGTGGGCACCTGCCTGTCTGGTGATCCTGCGCTTCTCGCAGGGCTTTGGTGCCGGAGCAGAGCTGTCCGGCGGTACGGTGACGCTGGGCGAATATGCGCCGGTTGAGCGTCGTGGCCTGGTCTCTTCGGTGATTGCGCTGGGGTCGAACAGCGGCACTCTGCTGGCGTCGCTGGTCTGGCTGGCCGTCGTGCAGATGGACCAGCAACAGCTGCAGGAGTGGGGCTGGCGTATTCCGTTCCTCTGCAGCTCGCTGATTGCGCTGGTGGCGTTGTGGATTCGCCGCAATCTGCGCGAAACCCCCGTGTTTGAACGTAAAAAAGCACTGCTGGAAGCGCAGCGTGCCGAAACGCTGCATGCGCAACCAGAAGCCGCAGATACCCGCAGCTTCTGGCAGCGCAGCAAAGCGTTCTGGATCATGGTTGGCCTGCGTATCGGCGAGAATGGTCCGTCTTATCTGGCGCAGGGCTTTATCGTCGGTTATGTGGCGAAAGTGCTGATGGTGGATAAGTCTGTGCCGACCACCGCTGTCTTTATTGCCTCAGTGCTTGGCTTCCTGATTATTCCGCTGGCGGGCTGGCTCTCTGACCGTTTTGGCCGCCGTATTGTCTATCGCTGCTTCTGTCTGCTGCTGATTATCTACGCTTACCCGGCGTTTACGCTGCTCGACAGCCGCGAGCCAATGATTGTTATCCCGACTATTGTTACCGGTATGGCGTTAGCGTCTCTCGGTATCTTTGGTGTGCAGGCAGCCTGGGGTGTGGAGATGTTCGGTGTGCATCATCGCTATACCAAAATGGCGGTGGCGAAAGAGCTGGGCTCGATTATCTCGGGTGGTACTGCGCCGCTGGTGGCTGCGTTCCTGCTCTCTTATTACGGCCACTGGCTGCCGATCGCTATCTACTTCTCGGTGATGGCGGGTATCGGTTTCCTCACGACCTTTGTCGCGCCGGAAACCCGTGGCCGTGACCTTAATCTGCCGGAAGATGCGATTTAAAGCGTAACAGCCGCCTGCCGGTATGTTTCACGGCAGGCGGCTGCTGAATAACCGACTAACCAGTAAGGTAACGTTTTGGCAAAACAGCATCCGAACCGCGTCACACGTACAGATGTCGCCAGAATTGCGGGAACCTCCGTTGCCGTAGTGAGTTATGTCATTAATAACGGTCCGCGCCCGGTCGCTGAGGCCACGCGTCAGCGTGTGCTGGATGCTATTGAGCAGACCGGCTATCGCCCCAACGGCATTGCCCGTGCACTGGCATCGGGCTCAACCAAAACCTATGGCTTAGTGGTCGCTAATATCTCCAACCCGTTCGTCGCTTCCATGGCGCATGCCCTGATTCAGGAGGCGCTGAATGACGAAATGGTGATTCTGCTGGGCGATTCCGGTGACGATCGTCGCCGTGAGCTGGAACTGATCCACAGCCTGCTGAATCGGCAGGTGGATGGCCTGTTTTATAACAGCGTTGACCGCCATCCCTATATCGATGTGATTAAAGCCAGCGGTACGCCACTGGTGATGCTTGATCGCGTTCCCCCTGAGCTGGGCGTAAGCATGCTGCGGGTGGATGAGCGTGCGGCGGCGCGTCAGGTAACTGAACACTTACTCAGTCATGGCTATCGCGATGTCGGCATTATTACCGGGCCGCGCGAGATGATGAATGCGCAGGATCGCGTGCAGGGCTGGCGTGATGCGATGCAAAGCCATGGTCTGGATATCCATGACAAATGGATCTTCCCCACCACCTATAGCCGTGAAGGGGGATATCAGGCAGCGCTGCAGATGTTGCAGGGCGATACGCTGCCGCAGGCGTTGTTTGCCAGTAATGAAGGACAGGCGATTGGCTGTATCCGCGCCCTGCAGGAGCAGGGGATTCGGGTGCCGGAGCATATCGCGCTGGTCTGTTTTAATGGTACGGATTTGGCGGCCTACCATGTGCCGTCATTGACCACCGTGCGCCAGCCCGTCTGGGAAATGGCGCAAACGGCCATACAAATGCTGCAGGCATGGAATGGCGAAGCAATGCTGCGTGAGGTGGCTCACCAGCTGGAAATTGGCGAGTCCTGTGGCTGTAAGCTGGCCCCGCGGGCGACGCCAGAAAAAAAAAGATAATAACAGATGAAACGATTAATTATTGATTGCGATCCGGGGAATGGCATCGCAGGAGCAAATGTCGACGACGGGCTGGCGATTGCGCTGGCCATCGCGTCGCCCGACATTTCTCTGGAACTGATTACCACCGTGGCGGGGAACATCCCGGCAGAGGTGGGCTATCGCGTGGCGCAGGATCTGGTAGACCGTTTAGGTCTGACGATCCCGGTGCGTAAAGGCGCGACGCAGGCGCTACAGGAACCGGCTGCGCCATGGCGCGAGGCGCTGGATCAGCGCGTGCATCAGCTGAAACTGACACATCTGTGGCAGAACGTGCGCCAGCCATCTGCGGCGCAAGCCCCGGCTGAGGATGCCGCCGATGCCATCGGTCAGCTGATTTGCGCCAATCCCGGCGAGATCACGCTGGTGGCGATTGGGCCGCTGACCAATATTGCCCGGGCGATGCAGCGTTATCCCAAAATGGCGGAATCGGTAGCCGAAATCGCGATTATGGGCGGTGTGTTCGCCGTGGATGACTATGTCAAAGATACCAATTTTGGTCTCGATCCGGAGGCGGCGCATCAGGTGCTGAACAGCGGCGCGACCATTACGCTGGTGCCGCTGGATGTCACGACGCAGACCATGATGACCCATCAGGATCTGGACCGTATTGCGCAGATTGATAAACCGCTGGCGCGTTTTATCAGCGAAACGTTCCGGCCGTGGATCGACTATTCGATGCAGACGCGCAAACTGCCCGGCTGCTGGATCCATGATGCGCTGGTGGTTGCCTGGCTGCTGAATCAGCGTGTTGCCACTGCTGCAGATTATCAGGTGGATGTTGAGCTGCGTGAAGGGCCGACGCGGGGTAAATCCTGGCGTTATCGTCAGCCGCTACGGCTGGCTGTCGGTATTGAGCAGCCAATGGGTGGCCTGGTGCATGTGTTGCAGACGGTGGATAACGCACTGTTGCTCACTATGCTGGAACAGGCGCTGGCGGCGGAATAACGTCTGATCCCGTCCCCCACAGTGTGTACGGTCCGGGGACACAGTGAACACTTGTTCGGGGACATGGTAGACACTTACAACTAAGGCATAAGAACCCGT
>NZ_CBFFRK010000082.1:0-19360 GCF_965644245.1 Erwinia sp. V71 | reverse complement strand
CAGAGTCCATGTTCGCGAAAGTGTCCATGGTAGAAAACACGGGCAAAAATAAAAGACGGTCTGGATGAGACGCTTACGCCAGTGATTCATATTCGCCATGCAGATGCCGACCCCGCTTCACCGCTGTCACGCGAAGCGCCAGGTTATCAGGTGATGCCCTGCGCGCAGGAACTGGCGACGGAATCTGTGTTTATCAAAAGCACGTCCTCCGCATTTGCCTCCACAACACTGGAGAAATATCTGCGTGATTGCGGCATCACCCAGCTACTGGTGACTGGCGCGGTGGCTGGTTTTTGCGTCAATTCCACGGTGCGTGCCGGTGCTGACCTTGGTTTTCGGATGACGGTCATCCATGATGCGGTGATGGGTTTTGATGTCCCTCCTTCCCCCCTGTCGGCACAAACTATCTTCGATGCCACTATGGCGCTGCTGGCGGCGGATTTTGCCACACTTATCGACACTGCCAGTGTGCTGGCGATGTATCCGGTGTGATACAGAAATATTGATATCCCCCGACCCGCTGTTAATGTGTCAGGTTGTGAAACTCATTCATAACAGGGAGATATTGATGATGCTGGTCAGAACATGGCACGGTTGCGTCCCTCTGCAGTATGCGGAGGGATTTGCCAGACATCTTGAGATGACGGGTGTGGAGCATGCACAGCGTACCGCGGGCAATCTGGGCGCTGCCGTACGCCGGGAAACGCAGGGTGAATGGGAGCACTTCTTTCTTGCGACTTACTGGCAGGATATTGCTGCGGTAAAAGCGTTCGCCGGAGAAAACTACCACGTGGCTGTGACGTATCCGGATGATGAGCAGTTTGCGCTGCTCTCTGATCCTTATGTGTTCCAGCATGAGGTGCAGGCGATTTCCCCTCTTTAATGTGATGTGAACGCGGCGCTGCTTGTTCAGTGTCGCGCTTAACAGCAACGTATTTTTTGGCATGGCGAATAGCGCTGTTTTTATTTCAATATTTTTGAATAAAAACAGCAAATAGTTCAGCTTTTATCCGCGCGTGGTCAGGTCTATTATTTCTAATATCGAGGCGGTTCGGCCTCTTATGATAAAAAACTACTGAGGAATATGACCATGAAATCAATCAAAACTTTCGTTGCAGTATCTGTACTTTCTCTGATCTCTTTCGGCAGCTTTGCTCAGACTATCAGCGCAACTGGCCGTAGCCTGGATGATGCTGAGTCTGTAATTGCCGCGAAAGCGCAGGCTGAAGGTGCATCAGGTTACCGCGTGATCAGTGCTCAGGCGAACAACCTGGTGTATATGACCGCTGAACTGACCAAATAAGTATGACGACATTGCTGGAAAGGCCGTTGCAAGACGGCCTCCCGTCGAGAACGCCATAAAAAAAACCGCCCTGTGTGATGCCTGGCGGTTTTTTGTTTTTTGCGGGATTGCGTGGGGATTACTCGATGTTCTGGATCTGCTCACGCATCTGCTCAATCAACACCTTCAGCTCAATTGCTGCGGCGGTGATATCGGCATTAATCGATTTTGACCCCAGGGTGTTCGACTCGCGGTTAAACTCCTGCATCATAAAGTCGAGACGGCGGCCTACCGCTTCTTTCTTCTTCAGGATGTTATAGGTTTCTTTAACATGCGCATCGAGGCGATCCAGCTCTTCCGCCACATCGATACGCTGCGCCATCATCACCAGTTCCTGCTCCAGACGGTTGTTCTCCAGCTGGACTTCCGCTTCTTCCAGTTTGCTGACCAGCCTTTCGCGTTGCCAGTTCAGGACTTCCGGCATCTGCGCGCGTACTTTTTTCACTTCCTGGCTGACACCTTCCAGACGCTGTTCAATCAGTGCCTTCAGTGCCGCGCCTTCGCTTTCGCGTGCTGCGATAAAGTCATCAATCGCGCCGTCCAGCGTATTCAGCAATTCTGCGGTGATAGTGTCAAGATCCTGATCCTTCGCTGACATCACACCCGGCCAGCGCAGAATATCCAGCGGGTTAATCTCGCCTTCGTCGCTCTGCAGTTTCACCCAGTTCGCGGCTTTGACCAGCTGTTTCGCCAGGGTTTCATTCAGAATCAGTTCGCCCTGGGCGCTTGGGTCAGCATCGAAACGCAGGTTGCATTCGATTTTGCCGCGCGTCAGGCGGGTACGCAGGCGCTCGCGGATTACCGGCTCTAAGCTGCGGAACTGCTCCGGCAGACGAATATAGGTCTCCAGGTAGCGTTGGTTTACGGAACGGAGTTCCCAGGCTGCGTTGCCCCATTCGCCTTTAGTTTCACGCCGTGCATAGGCGGTCATACTGCGGATCATTTTGCTTACCCGAATAAAAGAAAGATAAAGGAATTATAACGATGCCTGGGCTGGGGTAACAGGAAAAAGAGGAATTATGCAGCGAAAAACCATGATGCCGCATAGCGTTTTTACCCTGAGCTTTTATTATGTGTGAGCGGCCAGTGGCGTCGCGTACCGGTGATAGCTGTCTAATTTCAATAAGGGATGCAGATGCAAAAAATAATTAATCCGCAGCGGGTGAAAGTGATGCTGGTTGCCAGCGCGTTGTTACTTGGCGGCTGTGTTGCACCGGCCAAAAAAGCGGTGCCGCCAGTTGCACCTGTCACAGCCTGTGCGCAGGGTGATGCGATGACGCAAACCACCCTTTACTTCGGTTTAAACCGCCCGGCAGGGCCGGCGATCACTGCCACCGAGTGGCAGGCCTTTATCGATAATGATGTGACGCCGCGTTTTAAAGATGGCTTATCGGTGTTTGACGCTAAAGGTCAGTGGCTGGGTAATGATGGCAAACTGGCGCGCGAAAACAGCAAGGCCCTGTTGCTGATTCATGGCACGGATAAAGAGAGTGAAGGGCGGATTGAAGCGCTGCGCAGTCTCTATAAACAGCGTTTTGCCCAGGATTCGGTGATGCGCGTGGATGCGCCGGTGTGTGTCGCGTTCTGATGGTTAATTCTCTCCCCCATAAAATGGGGGAGAGTCAGGGAGGGGGAGCAAACAGGCACGGTGTTGTGCGTTCCCCCATCCCGCCTTCCCCCGTTACCGGGGGAAAGAGCATTACAGCATCAGTCCGGCAAAGGCAGCGGAGAGCATACTCACCAGCGTCGCGCCGTACACCAGCTTCAGACCAAAGCGTGACACCACATTACCCTGCTTCTCGTTCAGCCCTTTAATCGCACCGGCAACAATACCGATAGAAGCAAAGTTAGCGAACGACACCAGGAACACGGAGAGAATGCCTAAACCGCGCGGTGTCATCTCTGCGGCGATCTTTTTCAGCTCGATCATCGCGACAAATTCATTCGCCACCAGCTTGGTCGCCATGATGCTGGCGGCCCGCAGGATATCCGGTGCCGGAATACCCAGCAGCCAGGCGAACGGATAAAAGACATAGCCAAGGATCTGCTGGAAGCTGATGCCAAATACCGCGGAGAACAGCGCATTCACCGCTGCGATCAGCGCAATAAAGCCAATCAGCATCGCCAGAATAATCATCGCCACTTTAAAACCGGCGAGAATATATTCGCCCAGCATTTCAAAGAAGCTCTGATCTTCATGCAGCTTTTCCAGTTTCACTTCGGGTTCATCACCCACTGGTGTCGGGTTGATAATCGACAGCACAATAAAGGTGCTGAACATATTCAGAATCAGCGCCGCCACCACATATCGGGCGTCGATCATCGTCATATACGCACCGACAATCGACAGCGATACCGTCGACATCGCCGCCGCCGCCATCGAATAGAGACGACGCTGGGAAATATCCGCCAGCACGCCTTTATAGGCGATAAAGTTTTCGGACTGACCGAGGATCAGACTGCTGACGGCATTAAAGGATTCCAGTTTGCCCATGCCGTTCACTTTCGACAGCAGAGTGCCCACCACGCGAATCACAATCGGCAGAATACGCCAGTGCTGCAGGATACCAATCAGTGCCGAAATAAAGATGATCGGGCAGAGTACGCCGAGGAAAATAAACGCCAGTCCGTCTTTACTCATGCCACCGAACACAAAATTGGAACCTTCTGCGGCGTAGGAGAGCAGTTTTTCAAAGAAAGCAGCGAAATGGCTGACCAGCCAGGTGCCGCTGTCGGAATGTAAGAAGAACCACGCCAGCGCGCCTTCAATAACCAGCAGTTGCACGATATAGCGTGGACGGATTTTTTTGCGGTCACTGCTGACCAGTAACGCCAGAGCGAAAATCACCACCAGCGCCAGAATAAAATGGATAAGGTTCGACATATTGCATTCATTTTGCGGAAGAAAGACGCATTTATACACAGCTGGCGCTTTTTTTCATTAAATCTCTGTTGAGGGAATGAAAAATAATGGTGTGCAAAGGGTCGGTAGGCAGCAGGGCGCGAAGTCCGTATAATGCGCAGCCAAACATTTAGCAAGCCGGAGAGAAACCATGCGTCCAGCAGGCCGTAGCGCACAACAGGTGCGTCCCGTCACCATCACCCGCCACTACACCAAACATGCCGAAGGCTCTGTGCTGGTTGAATTCGGTGATACCAAAGTGCTGTGCACCGCCACGATTGAAGAAGGCGTACCGCGTTTCCTGAAAGGTCAGGGACAGGGTTGGGTGACGGCGGAATACGGTATGCTACCGCGTGCGACCCACAGCCGTAACGCACGTGAAGCCGCGAAAGGCAAACAGGGTGGACGCACGCTGGAAATTCAGCGTCTGATTGCCCGTTCACTGCGTGCCGCGCTGGATCTGAAAGCGCTGGGCGAGTTTACCATCACCCTCGACTGCGATGTGCTGCAGGCCGATGGCGGCACCCGCACGGCGTCGATTACCGGTGCCTGTGTGGCGCTGGCCGATGCACTGAACCACCTGGTGGCGCAGGGCAAACTGGCCGCCAGCCCGATGAAAGGCATGGTGGCGGCGGTGTCCGTGGGTATCGTTAATGGTGAAGCAGTGTGTGATCTCGAGTACGTTGAAGACTCTGCAGCTGAAACCGATATGAATGTGGTGATGACCGAAGATGGCCGCATGATTGAAGTGCAGGGCACCGCTGAAGGCGAGCCGTTCAGCCACGATGAGCTGTTACAGCTGCTGGCGCTGGCGCGCGGCGGCATCGACAGCTTAATTCAGGCGCAGAAAGCAGCGCTGGCAAACTGATTTTTACAGGCGACCGCAGAGTCGCCTTTTTTTCGCAATCGTGTTGAGGAGAGAGAGTGATGAAAGCCTGGCAGCGCCAATTTATCGAGTTTGCCCTGAACAAGCAGGTCCTGAAATTTGGTGAATTCACCCTGAAATCTGGCCGTAAGAGCCCTTACTTCTTTAATGCCGGTCTGTTTAATACCGGACGTGACCTGGCGCTGCTGGGCCGTTTTTACGCACAGGCGCTGGTGGATTCCGGTATCGATTTCGACCTGCTGTTTGGCCCGGCATACAAAGGTATTCCAATTGCCACCACGACCGCCGTCGCGCTGGCAGAACATCATGAGCGTGATGTGCCATACTGCTTTAATCGTAAAGAAGCCAAAGATCACGGCGAAGGCGGCACGCTGGTGGGCAGCCCGCTGGAAGGGCGCATTATGCTGGTGGATGATGTGATTACTGCGGGAACCGCGATCCGCGAATCGATGGACATTATCAGCGCCCATGGCGCCACCCTGGCTGGCGTACTTATTTCGCTGGATCGTCAGGAGCGCGGACGTGGTGCGATCTCTGCGATTCAGGAAGTGGAGCGTGATTATCAGTGTCAGGTGACGGCCATTATCACCCTTAAGGATCTGATCGCTTATCTGGAAGAGAAACCTGAGATGGCGAATCATCTGGCGGCAGTACGCGCTTATCAGCAAGAGTTCGGTATCTGACCATTGCCGCAGGCTGGCGCAGAGGAGAGCGCGTGGAAAACCATTTATTTGCCGGCAAAGCCGCTACCGCCGTAGGGCGTGCCGTTCGACGGTTACAGGTGCAGGGGCAGATTTCTGCGGATAGCCACCATGCGATCTTACAGGCCATCGGCGCACGCCCGGACGCGCAGGGATGGTTACTTTTTCTGCGCGCCACCTTCGCACTGGCCGGTTTGTTGTCGCTGGTCTGCGGTATCATCTTCTTCTTCGCTTGGAACTGGCAGGCACTGCCGAAACTGCTGAAGTTTTCCCTGCTGGAAGGGGCGATTATCGCGCTGGCGGTGATCGTCTGGTGGCGCTGGGCGCAAATCAGCGCCCGCCTCGCACTGCTGGCTATCGGTATGTTAATCGGCGTGCTGTTTGCCGTGTACGGCCAGGTCTATCAAACCGGTGCTGAAAGCTGGACACTGTTCCGCGCCTGGGCAGTGGCATTAACGCTGCTGGCCTGTTTTGCGCGTATGACGGCGATGTGGTTTTTCTGCTGGCTGGTCGCCAATATCGCTTTCCTGTTCAGGCTGGATGGCTGGCTGGATCTCCCGTTAAGTCACACCACAAATCTGCTGTATCTGCTCTATCAGCTGGCTCTGCTGCTGGCGCTGGTGGTGTGGTATGCACTGACCCGCAGCAATAACTGGCTGTTTCGCGTAATGCTGTTCTGGACGCTTACCATTCTTACCATGGCCTGCGGCAGTATAATCATTGACGACGCGCAGCCGGTCAGCTGGCTGAGCGTATTGCTGTGGTGTGCTTCGCTACTGGCGGGGTATTGGCTGTTTTACCGCCGCCAGCGCGATCTGTTTATTCTCACCTGTGGTCTGTTCAGCATCAGTTTTTTACTGGTGGCGGGTGTGATGCGCCTGCTGATTGGTGTCGATATTGTGCTGACATTCGCGGTGGCGCTGGTCGTGCTGTGCTTGTGTGGCGCGCAGGCCAGCCGCTGGATGATAAAATGGCGCGCGGAAAGTCCTGACGATTTAACGCCGAAGGACAGCGCTGAACGGCAACACCTCTTACAGCGGCTGCAGCAGCAATCCTTACTGACTTCACAGCAGGTGGCAGATTTACAGCAGGATAAGGGGAGTGAGCTGCCGTGGTATGTGCGTGTGGCGCTGGTGGTCAGTGGCTGGTTTGCCGGGATTATCGCTTTTGCCATGCTGGTGCTGGCCTGCTTCCTGTGGGGGCAGTTTGATGATTTTAATGTGGCGACCTTCGCCTTTATCGCCGTGATCAGTGGTGTACCTGGCTGGCTGTTATTGCGTCAGCCAGGACTTGCCCGCCGCCAGATGGGACTGTGCTGGGCCATCGCCTGTACTTTCAGCAGCTGCACGGCGGTCGCACTGTGGGTGGATGACCGCAGCTGGATCAGCGGGCAAATGTGTCTGGCATTTGTCCCGGCACTGGCGCTGCTGTTTATGCTGTTCCGCGACCACTTTTACCGTTTTCTTAACAGCGCCGCGCTGGTCTTTTTCCTTGTTGGCGGATTAACCTGGCTGAACAGCGCCTTACCCGTGGCAGCATCTGCCGCGATTACCGTGGCTGTGATTCTGGCGGCGATTGATGACCGCTATGCCTGGCGACTGCGGCCGTGCCTGCTGGGTGCCAGCGTCGGGATGATGGCACTCTGTTTCTGGGGGTCAGTACCACTGCAGAGCCTGGTGCTGATTGATGAGATTGCCCCGCGCGGCGGTGATTTCTCGACACTGAATGAAGGGATTACCGGCGGATTACTGATCGCAGCGTTACTGCTGGGCCGCCGTGACCGCATGCCGGGTGCATGGCCGCTGCTGCTGATCGCTACGGTACTGGCAGCAATTAGCCTGGTGGCCCCCGGTATCGCGCTGGCGTGGTTGCTGCTGTTGCTGGCGCGTTACCAGAACAGTAAATCCCTGATGCTGGCTGCCGCCGTATTGCTGGTGTTGTATACCGTTGACTGGTATTACTTCCTTGGTATTTCGCTGCTGGATAAATCGCTGATGCTGTTCGCCGCAGGCGCTGTGCTGCTGTTGATCTCCCTGCTGGCACACTGGCGTTTGCAGAGGGGGGAATATGCGTAAAGGATTATTATTGGGCGCGTTGCTGCTGATTCTGCTGGCAACCAACCTAGCGATTTATCAGAAAGAACAACTGCTGGCGCATGGTGGTGTGGTTAGGCTGGCACTGGCGCCGGTTGATCCGCGGGCGTTGCTGCAGGGCGACTATATGGCGCTGAATTATGCGCTGAATAACCATCTGTCAGTGGATGAGCAGCCAGAGAATCGCCGTTTAATTGTCACGGTGAATGCGCAGCATGTAGCGGTCGACGCGGTATGGGATCGCGGACAGCCTTTAGCTGACAATCAGCGCTACCTGCAGACGCATCAGGGCAATCGCCAGCTGGGCGTTGCCAGTGACGCGTGGTTCTTCGAGGAGGGGCATGCGGATGATTTTGCGATGGCGCGCTATGGTGAGTTGCGTGTCGATGAAGAGGGAACGGCGCTGCTGGTGGCATTGCTCGATGAGCAGTTAAAGCCGTTAACCGCAGCGCCGAAGTGATTACACCAGCTGTGCCGCCAGCAGCGGCCAGCGTGCTTCGAATTCCACGGTAGGACGGTAGCGGAACTCAGAGCGCACGAAACGCGACAGCATCCCTTCACAGAACGCCAGCAACTGGCTGGCGAGCAGGGTTTCATCGGTGGTGAATCCGCTGCCTTCACGCATTTTACGTTCACGCATCACCTGGCGTAACTGCACCTCAATACGTTCAAACAGCTGGTTGATACGCCCCTGCAGGCGATCCTGTTCAAACATCAGTGCATGGCCTGTCAGAATGCGCGTCAGACCAGGATTTTTTTCGCCAAAGCCCAGAATCAGCTGCACAATCAGACGCAGACGCGCCAGTGTCTCTTTTTCATCATTTAAAATCAGGTTAATGCGCGACGTCAGGCTGTCTTCAATAAATTCGATCAGGCTGTCAAACATCCGCGTCTTGCTGGGAAAATGGCGGTAAAGTGCCGCTTCAGAAACGCCGACACTGGCAGCCAGTTTGGCGGTGGTAATGCGCTGGCTACCATCACTCGATTCCAGCATCTGCGCCAGAGCCTGTAATATTTCTTCGCGACGGTTCCCTTTCGCACTCTTTTTTTCTGCCATGACTTCAAAGACCCCTGAAAATTCACGATAAACGGGCAAGTACCCACGCAACATCCGTGAGAGGGTGTCTCACGGCATTACGCGTTAATAACTTTAGTTACGAGGGCTGTACGTTATGCGTTACTGGCGGCCTGAGTGGCCAAAGCCACCTTCACCACGCGCGCTGGCGTCAAAATCGTTCACCAGATTAAACTCGGCCTGCACCACAGGAACAAACACCATCTGTGCAATACGTTCACCGGGTTGCACGGTGAAGCTGTCCTGGCCGCGGTTCCAGACGGAAACCATCAGCTGTCCCTGGTAATCGGAGTCGATCAGACCCACCAGGTTGCCCAGGACCACGCCGTGTTTATGACCCAGGCCGGAACGTGGCAGGATCACCGCAGCCAGCGCCGGGTCGGCGATATGAATGGCTAATCCGGTAGGGATAAGGGTGGTTGCACCTGGCGCCAGCTCAATGGCGGCATCCAGGCAGGCGCGCAGGTCGAGGCCTGCTGATCCCGAGGTAGCATATGTCGGCAGCGGAAATTCGTTGCCGACACGTGCATCAAGAATTTTAACGTCGATTTTTTTCATCATAACGGCTGACAATCTCGTCTATTAACTGTTGGCCAAGGAGTGACTTATCGCTGAGCGGTAAGGCTTTATCTCCCTCCTGCCAAAAAAGGTGAAGAGCATTGGTGTCGCTATTGAAACCCTGCTCGGCTTTTGACACATCATTGGCGCAGATTAAATCCAGATGTTTTCGCGCACGTTTTTGTTGGGCGTATTCTTCCACATTCTGGGTTTCAGCGGCAAATCCTACCACAAAGGGTCGGCCTTCTGTCAGTGCACCGACACCTGCCACAATGTCGGGGTTTTTTACCATGGTGAGAGTGATCTCATCACCCTGTTTTTTGATTTTTTCCCCGGCAATGACCGCGGCGCGGTAGTCAGCCACGGCGGCACAGCCAATAAAAATGTGCTGGCGCGTAACGTTCGTCATCACCGCCTGCTGCATTTCCAGTGCGGTGGTGACATCGATGCGCTTGACCCATGCCGGGGTTGGCAGGTTCACCGGACCGGCGACCAGCGTCACACTGGCACCACGTGCAGCGGCAGCAGCAGCAATGGCAAAGCCCATTTTCCCGGAGCTGTGATTGCTGATAAAACGTACCGGATCAAGTGCTTCGCGTGTCGGACCGGCAGTAATCATAATGTTGAGATGTTGCAGGTCGTTGACGGGGGTCGCCCATTTCACGGCATGATCGACAATCGCCAGGGGATCGAGCATGCGCCCCGGGCCAATATCACCACAGGCCTGGCTGCCGCTGTCGGGTCCCCAGATCAGCACGCCGCGTTCCGCCAGCGTGTTCAGGTTGTGCTGAGTGGCGCTGGCGCGGTACATCTGCTGGTTCATGGCTGGTACGACAGCAATCGGCGCAGCGGTCGCGAGGCAAATCGTGGTGACCAGGTCATTGGCCATCCCGGCGGCAACGCGTGCGATAAGGTCGGCGGTGGCGGGCGCCAGAATCACCAGATCTGCCCATTTACCCAGCTCGATATGGCCCATGGCCGCTTCTGCCGCCGGGTCGAGCAGGTCATCATAGACCGGAAAACCGGAAACCGCCTGCAGGCTCAGTGGGGTGATAAACGCTTTTGCCGCTTCGGTCATCACCACCCGTACTTCCGCACCGCGATCGCGCAGGCGGCGTACCAGATCTGGTGCTTTATAGGCAGCGATGCCGCCACTTACGCCCAGTACGATGTGTTTCCCGGTTAATCCCGTCATAGTGTTATCCGCCATCATTACAGTCAGTCCGACGCGCGAGCAGCGCGTTACGATTTGCGTATTTTATCACACTCTCTGTGAACAGCCCTTTAGCATCCCGGCACCTTTGCGAGCTGTCCCGCAAGACGACACTTTACCACTACTTGCCTGTGTTTGGGCATAGCATACTGTGTTTTTAACCAGTAGGAGAGCGGCGATGAATGCACTATGCCCCCACATCATGCCACGCGAGAAGCTACAACTGATGGGCGCTGAAGCGCTGTCTGATGTGGAATTGCTGGCGATTTTTTTACGTACCGGATCGGTTGGACAATCGGTGATGGCGCTGGCACAGCAGCTTTTACACCATTTTGGCTCATTGCGCCGGGTCATGGCGGCGGACTGGCAGGAGCTTGCGACGATCAAAGGCATGGGCGATGCCAAGATGGCGCAACTGCATGCGGTGTCTGAGCTGGCGCGCCGGGTATTTCGCGAGCATCTGGCGCGTGCAGATGTGCTGGCGAACCCGCAACTGACCCATGAATACCTGCTGGGTATGCTGGCGCATCAGGAGCGGGAAATTTTTATGGTGATTTTTCTCGATAACCAGCACCGGGTGATTATATCGCGCGAAATGTTTGCCGGTACAATCAGCAGTGTCGAGGTACACCCGCGCGAAATTGTGCGTGAAGCGTTAAAAATCAATGCCGCAGCCATGATTCTGGCGCATAATCACCCCTCCGGCATGGCGGAGCCCAGTCTGGCTGATCGAGATATTACCCGGCAGATTATCACTGCAAGTTTGTTATTGAATATAAAAGTATTAGATCATCTGGTGGTGGGGCAGGGCAACTATGTCTCCTTTGCCGAGCGTGGCTGGATATAAAGTGAGCAATACGCGCCGCATACGACAGGTTTTCTGACCAGCTGCGGCTATTTTGCGCGATCCAGCGGGATCTTTATCTGTTCGGGACTTGAGCACTGGCGCTACAGGGCGTATACTACGCCACCTTTGAGAATCTCGGGTTTGGCGTTTGGGCCTGCTCAGCGGGTTCACATGGAACTCGCCTGGATGGGCTAAGAGCCTGACGAGGCGGCCAAAACCTTATTTTTAAAGCTCGAGCTGATTTGATTTTTGGAGAATAGACATGTCACGAGTCTGCCAAGTAACTGGCAAGCGTCCGGTGACCGGTAACAACCGTTCCCACGCAATGAACGCGACGAAACGCCGTTTCCTGCCGAACCTGCACTCTCACCGTTTTTGGGTTGAGAGCGAAAAGCGCTTTGTTACACTGCGTGTATCTGCTAAAGGTATGCGTGTAATTGATAAAAAGGGTATTGACGTTGTTCTGTCTGAACTGCGTGCCCGTGGTGAGAAGTACTAAGGAACTGAATCATGGCTAAAGGTATTCGTGAGAAGATCAAGCTGGTTTCTTCTGCTGGTACAGGTCACTTCTATACCACCACTAAGAACAAGCGCACTAAGCCGGAAAAACTGGAACTGAAAAAATTCGATCCAGTTGTTCGTCAGCATGTGATCTATAAAGAAGCTAAAATTAAATAATTTTAGTGACTTAAGAAAAAACCCGGCTTCGGCCGGGTTTTTTTGTTTTAGCAGAGCATCAAACACAAGGAGTTGGCATGCCTGAGTTACCTGAGGTAGAAACCAGTCGTCGTGGTATTGAGCCGCATCTGGTCGGCGAAACGATTTTACATGCTGTGGTGCGTAATGGTCGCCTGCGCTGGCCGGTATCACAGGAAATTCATGCATTAAGCGATCAGCCGGTATTAAGCGTGCAGCGCCGCGCCAAATATCTGCTGCTGGAACTCCCCACTGGCTGGATCATCATTCATCTCGGCATGTCCGGCAGTCTGCGCGTCTTGCCGGAAGAGATCCCGGCAGCGAAACACGATCATGTCGATCTGGTGATGAGCAATGGCAAAGTGCTGCGTTATACCGATCCACGTCGTTTCGGCGCCTGGTTATGGAGTGTTGATCCGCAGGCCAGCAACGTGCTGGCGCATCTCGGGCCGGAGCCGCTCAGCGAAGCATTTAATGGTGACTACCTGTTTGAGAAATCGCGTGGCAAACGCACGGCGATTAAACCCTGGCTGATGGATAATAAGCTGGTGGTGGGCGTGGGAAATATCTATGCCAGTGAGTCGCTGTTTGCTGCCGGGATCCTGCCTGATCGTCAGCCAGGTTCACTGAATAAAGGGCAGTGTAAGCTGCTGGTCGAAACCATTAAAGCGGTACTGCTGCGTTCAATTGAGCAGGGCGGCACCACGCTGCGCGACTTCTTACAAACCGACGGCAAGCCGGGCTATTTTGCGCAGGAGCTGCAGGTGTATGGACGGGCCGGGGAAGCCTGTCGGGTGTGCGGCACGCTAATTGAAAGTGCGAAACATGGGCAGCGCAGCACCTTTTTCTGCCGCGGCTGTCAGAAATAATCACGGTGGCGTGATGTGATCACGCCGTCTGTGTCAGCCCTGCAGTTTTTCCATCAACGCCTGGTGAACGACGGCAGGCAGAAAGGCCTGGACATCACCCTGATGGCGTGCCACTTCTTTGACCAGTGAGGAAGAGATAAAGGAAAACTCTTCTGATGGCATCAGAAATACACTTTCCAGCGTTGGCAGCAGGTGGCGATTCATATGCGCCAGTTGCAGTTCATACTCAAAGTCTGACACCGCGCGCAAACCGCGTACCAGCACATTGGCATTCTGCGCTCTGGCGAAGTTGGCCATCAGATCGCTGAAGCCCACCACCTCAACATTCGCAAGATGTGATGTAACCTGTTGTGCCAGTGCCACGCGCTCGTCCAGCGAGAACATCGGCTTTTTGCTCGGGCTGGCGGCGATGGCCAGCACCAGTTTGTCGAACATCAGCGCGGCGCGCGTCACGATATCGAGATGACCATTGGTCATCGGGTCAAAAGTGCCGGGATAGATCGCTTTGGTACTCATAAGCTACCCTTGTCAGCTGACTGGTTCAGCGCCCACAGCGCCGCGTATTTGTTAAAGGTGTACTGCGCATTCACCGTCGCCAGCAGCCAGCCCTGTTTGCCATCAAGAATACCGGCGCGCAGTACCAGCGTTTTCATAAAGGCACCCAGCGTATGGCCAAAGATGGCAAACACTGAGCAGGTTTTTCCCTGCTGGTGACGCTGTCTGGCCCAGGCTTCCGCATAGGCGAACTGCTTACGCTGGAAGGCGGCGAAATCGCGGCAGGTAAGGTGCTGCAGATCACCCCGCAGCGGCACCACGTGCGCATCACGGGTGTCCAGCGACTCATGCACCTGATGATCATTGTAGTGGTAGTCGCGCGGGTAAAGGCGGGTGACGCGATCAGGATACCAGCCGCTGTGGCGCATAAAGCGCCCGAGAAACAGATTGCGTCGCGCGATACTGTATACCGTATGCGGCTGCGGCGTGGTCAGGACACGCTCAATCGAGGCGCGCAATTCAGGGGTGACCCGCTCATCGGCATCGATCATCAAAATCATTTCACCACTGGCGTAGCTTTGCGCCTGCTGGCGCTGACGGCCATAGCCGGGCCAGCTGTCCGAATGATAAACCTGAACGTTGTGCTGACGGGCGATCTCCGCGGTGGCGTCGCTGCTGCCGGAGTCGAGCAAAATGATTTCGTCGGCCCAGCTCACTGACGCCAGGCAATCTGGCAGCAGTTCCGCCTCATTTTTGGCGATCATCACCACCGAAAGTCGTTGGCGAGAGGTCATTTAATGATTCCGTGGTGGTAAATGGGGTTCGAGTAACTGTAGCAGACGCTGCAGCGCGCCCTGGTTCTGATGCAGCACGTCTACCGCGTGGCGACCGTAATAGCGGCGATAGTCATCATCGGTGAGCAGGTTGCCGATCTCTTTATCCAGCGAGGCAGCATCGGTCACGGTGATCAAACCGTCCGCCTGCTGCAGTTTGCTGCAGATATCTTTGAAGTTAAAAGTGTGTGGTCCCATCAGCACCGGAATGGCATGCGCGGCTGGCTCCAGCGGATTATGTCCGCCACGTTCCACCAGGCTGCCGCCGACAAATGCCAGATCGGCAATCCCATACAGCAACATCAGCTCACCCATGGTATCGGCAATCACTACCTGAGTGCTGCCGGACGGAATTTCACCGCTGCTGCGCAGTGTATAGCTGAAGCCCGCTTTTTGTGCCATGTCGCGTGCGGTGTCGAAGCGTTCCGGGTGACGTGGTGCCAGAATCAGCAACAGGTCAGGGAAACGCGCCAGCAGCTGGCGGTGCGCGTCAAACACCACGCTCTCTTCGCCTTCATGGGTACTGGTGGCAATCCAGACCGGGCGACGCGGCGCCCACTGGCGGCGCAGGGTCACGGCACGTGCCGCCAGTTCTGGCGTCACGGAGATATCAAATTTCAGGCTGCCAGTGACAGCGAGGTGAGAGCGCTTTAAACCGAGACCGATAAAGCGTTCGCCATCTTCCGCATTCTGCGCGGCGATCAGGGTGATTTTCTGCAGCAGACGCTGCATAAATTTGCCCAGTTTCTTATAGCCCGCGGCGGAGCGCTCGGAAAGGCGCGCATTAGCAATCACCAGCGGAATGTTACGCTGATGCAGCGCACGAATAATGTTCGGCCACAGCTCGGTTTCCATGATAATCACCAGTCTGGGGCTGGTGGTATCCAGGAAGCGGTTGATCGCGCCAGGCAGGTCGTAAGGCAGATACACGTGATGGACATCTTTACCAAACGCCGATTGCGCGCGTTCAGAACCGGTAGGCGTCATCGTGGTGACGGTAATCGGCAATGTCGGATAGCGATGACGCAGTGCTCGCACCAGCGGTACGGCGGCAAGGGTTTCTCCCACTGACACTGAGTGCAGCAGGATACCGTCCGGTTTGACCTTACCCTCACAAAAACCATAGCGTTCCGCCCAGCGTTTACGATAGGCAGGGGCTTTACGGCCGCGCAGCCAAAGGCGCAACCAGATCAGTGGCTGAATGAGGTAGAGCAGGGCGGTATAAATTGTCGTCATACTAATTATTTTTGCGACACAAATGCGTCAAATAGTAAACCGAAAAACAATGCGGCATGTTAGCAGATAACTTGCCCGTGCTCATCTTACTTAATCATGCTGTTGCAATACTTGTTGATACAGCGCATGTAATTCAGCGGCCAGACGTTGCGGCGAATAAGGCAAAATTCTGGCGCGTGCAGCCTCTCCCATCGCTGAATCCGCTGATTTTAACGGAATTCGTGTAACAGCCAGGTTTAACGCTTTGATATCTAATGCGTCACAGACAAAGCCTTCCTGCCCGTCGGTAATAAATTCCGCGCCGCCGCAACCGAAGCTGGTGATAACCGGTAACCCGCACGCCATCGCTTCCAGGATGACATTCGGGAACGGGTCATACAGTGTCGGCAAAATCAGGCCGTCCGCCGCATGATAGAATGTGATGACATCCTGCTGCACGCCGACAAAACGGATTCGGTTCAGGCAGTTAAGCTGGTTTGCCAGTTGCTGATAACGGCTCAGCTGCTTGTCCTGACCGACGACAATCAGATAGCGGTCACTGTTGGCGATCGCCTGAATCGCAGCGCGCAAGCCTTTACGCTCAAAACCAGAGCCGACATAAATCAGCGTGCAGGCATCCTGCGGAATACGCAATTGCTGGCGCGCAGCATGGCGGGTGGCGTCGGTTGCCGGCTGAAAACGCTGGGCATCAATGGCGTTATAGATCACGGCAAACTTCTCTTCCGGTACCTGGAAGCAGCGAATAATGTCCTGCTTAACCATCTCTGAATTGCAGATGATTTTCTTCAGTGACGCAGAGCGAAACATCTCCTCTTCCGCATGCATGACGTAGCGATGGTACGGACTTAACCGGGTTGTCAGGCGTTGCAGCGGGGTGATAATCCGTGCGCGCTGCTCCAGCCAGACACGGTGTACACCATCGCCCGCACGGAAAATATCGCAGCCGGCGATGCGTTCATGGCTCTGCACGATATCAAATTTCTCCTGCTGCCAGCAGGCGCGCGCAGCAACGGCAAAACCGCGTTCACGCGAGATGCGTCCCCATTTTTTCGGGTTACAGATATGCAGATGCCAGTCCGGGTTTGGTGTACCCTGCCAGCTGCGGGTAATAATGTTGAGATCGAGCTGATCACCGTCGAGCGCTTCCAGCGCGCGTGAGATAAAGCGTTCTGCACCGCCGTCAGGGCGATACTTCTGTCTGACGATGGCGAGGCGGACTTTATTCATTGAGAATGCTCCTTGCTGGGGTAAGTTAGCGAGTCTGACTCAGCGCCAGATACTGCTGGCAGATCGGTTTAATATCATAACTTTCCAGCGCCTGCTGGTTAATCACGGGCTGCTGTTGCCAGATTGCCGCCATTTTTTCCGCCAGAGACTGTTCATTCATCTCTGCCAGTGCCTGCTCCAGCCCCACTTTATGCAGGATCTCCGCAGGGCCGCCCGGGCAGCGTGTACTGACAACCGGGGTGCCGCACAGCATCGCTTCAACCAGCACATTGCCGAACCCCTCACTGTCTGAACTTAGCACCAGCAAACGTGCATGTTTAATCAATGGGAAGGGATTCGCCTGAAAACCGGCGAAAACGACGCGATCCGCCACACCAAGCTGTGCAGCGAGGGCTTTCGCCTGTGTCAGTTGTGCGTCGGTGCCGGTGCCCAGCAGCAGCAGCGGTGCCTGAATGCCGGAGAGCGCATAGGCTTTGATCAGGCGGTCATGGCGTTTAGTGAGATGAAAACGCCCGACATGTACCAGGTAGTCACTGCCTTCACGTTCGCAGGGTTGAGCAGCTTGTTGCTGCAGCGCCTGGATATCGAAGGGATTATTAATCACGGCAGTCCTGGCGGGTGTGACGCCGATATGGTGTTGCAGGTCGTCACTGATCGCCTGCGATACCGCGACGATATTTTTTCCCTGGTAGATACTGGCCATCTTGCGCCGCTTCAGCCAGCGATCAAGCCCTTTGCGGTGCCCAAGATAAGAAGTGGAAAGAATGCCATGGATGCAGAACCAGAGCTTTGCCGGGTTGATGCTGCGACAGCGTGTGACGATACGGTCGGTCTTGTGCAGGCTGGAGAAAACCAGATCGAAATCACCGTGGCGCTGCTGCTCAGCAATAATCGCCTGGTCCAGCGCGCGGGCACGGCGTGTCAGTTCAGTCAGTTTGCGCCAGGGCTTGCGGCTATCGCTCTGCACGACCTGGTAATTCACGCCGTGCGGGATTGCGTAATCGCACTTTTCTGCCAGCGAAAACAGGCTGACAGCATGCCCCATCTGCTGCATGCCCTGGCATAATGTAAGCACTACTTTTTCTGCGCCGCCGCCTGGCAGGCCATCAATAATCATCAGGATACGCATACATTAATCCATGGTTGGAAGGGGACGCGGCAACGGGCTATGCCAGCAACTTTCGTGCTGCCGTCAGCACGGTCTCGACAGGAATAGCGTCAAGATAACGTTCGCTGGTACGGGTATCCACCTGATCCGGATCGGGTAGCGGTCCGAAGTCACCGGCCCAGATCACCTCACCTTTGACCTGCCATGGTCGCCAGAATACCAGCTTCGACGGGCCAAACAGCGCCACGCAAGGTGTCTGCAATGCTGCGGCCATATGCATTGGCACCGAGTCGACGCCGATAAACAGTCGGGCATGGTCAATCACCGCGGCCAGTTGCGGCAGGGTTAGTTGCCCGGCCAGTGAAATCACGCGATCGCTGGCGCGCATCTGGTTGATAATTGAGGAGACCATCTTCAGTTCACGCTGATCCGGCCCTGACGTCAGCACAAGAGTATGCCCGTCATCATGCAGCGCCTGCAGGGTTGCGGCAAATTTTTGCTCATCCCAGCATTTAAAGAACCAGCGTGATGTCGGCTGCACCACAATATAATCCCCGGTGGCGCCCAGCAGGGTCTGCACCTTTTCGCGATCGCTGGCGGCATAATGCATGGCCACATTGCTGGCGGGTTCCGCCAGTTGCAGCGGCGCCAGCACCGAGAGATTCTGCTCAACCGTATGCAGGCTGCTGTGATTTGCGATGGAGACAAGGTCGGTATGACACATCCGCCACCATGCATTGCGACGGCGGGGGAAATCAAATCCTATACGGCGGGGCGCGCCGGTAAAGCGGGCGATCATGCCGCTGCGCGATTGATCGGCGAGGTTAATCACCAGCGAATAACGTTGCTGACGCAGCGTTTTCATCAGTCGCCACTCCTGGCAGATCTGATGGCGCACCCCCTGTTTCTTCCAGTTACGGTCGATCGCGTAAATCTGGTTGATGTCAGGATGATTCGCCAGCATCGGGCGTGTCTCTTCGTACAGCAAAACATCAATTTTCGCCTGCGGGTACGCTTTGCGCAGCGAGTGGATCACGGGGGTCGTCAACAGCATATCGCCATGGTGGCGAAATTTGATCACCAGGATGCGGGTCACATTTGCCGGAGCAAGAGAGGGCGTCAGACTCATGGGTTATCGCTATTTATCAAGCCAGGGGCTGATTCTAAAGGAGTGCTCGGGGGATGGCTAGTCGCCCAAAGACTCCGCGAATTCAGATAATAAGTGCAACGCTTGGTCATGTGGATGGAGGGACGGTTAGCTACCGATAAGCTATCCTGC
>NZ_CBFFRK010000081.1:0-19502 GCF_965644245.1 Erwinia sp. V71 | reverse complement strand
GTTCCGGCAGCCTTCAGTGGTCTTTGCAGAGTTAAGACAGGCGGCTTAGCGTTGCACTTCGAACTTGAATCCGCCGAGAAGCGTTGTTTAGGTTTTGCCTGCGTGACGCTTTAGTTGCGCATACAGTAACAATCCGCAGATTACACTCTGTTGCAAAGAGTAATCTTCTGGACAAAAAAACCAACTTATTTGGCAGAAAAGGGGCTTATTTTGTGACTCGATTCAAAGAAATAAGTGAGGGAATAATAAAATTGCCTGACTTCATTTATGAGTCACATTTATCACATATCAGTACACATTCGCTGCTCATCACATATATGAATGAGAAGGCTTTCTGTATTAACCGGGTATTCGCCTCGCGAGTACTCACTCATTCACCTGCCACATCGGCCTACACCGCCTGCCCGCACGCCCACGCCGAACTCCACGCCCACTGGAAGTTATACCCGCCCAGCCAGCCGGTGACATCCACCACTTCGCCGATAAAGTACAGCCCTGGTACATCACGCGCTTCCATGGTTTTCGATGACAACAGCGTGGTATCCACCCCGCCCAGCGTCACCTCGGCAGTACGGTAACCTTCGGTGCCATTCGGCTGCACGCGCCACTGATGCAGCGCCGTAACCAGCTCGCTCTGCTGACGGCTGTTAAGCTGTTTTAACGTCACATCCGGCACCGTGCCCAGCATCTGCAGCACTTCAATCAGTCGTTTCGGCAACACTTTCGCCAGCGTGTTTTTCAGGCTCTGATTCGGATGCGCACTGCGTTCATCATTCAGCAGTGCCTCCAGATCCTGTTGCGGCGACAGGTTAATCTCAACAAATTCGCCCGGCTGCCAGTAACTGGAAAGCTGTAATACCGCCGGGCCGGACAGGCCACGATGGGTAAACAGCATGGCTTCTTTAAAGACGGTGCCATCCTGCGCCGTCATCACCGTCGGCAGCGACACGCCGGACAGCGTTTGCAGATGGTCCAGCAACGGTTTGTGCAGCGTAAACGGCACCAGCCCGGCGCGGGTCGGGAAGACGTTCAGGCCAAACTGCTCCGCCACCTTATAACCAAATGGCGAGGCACCCAGTCCCGGCATCGACAGGCCTCCGCTGGCGATCACCAGTTTCTCCGCCTGCACCTCCGCACCATTGAGCTGCAGCGTGTAGCCGCTGTCATCACGCACCACACTCAGCACTTCACTGCGCAGCCGCATCACCACATTCGCCTGCTGGCACTCTTTCACCAGTAAATCGACAATTTGCTGCGCCGAGTCGTCGCAAAACAGCTGACCAAGCGTTTTCTCATGCCAGGCAATACCGTGGCGATTGACCAGATCGATAAAGTCCCACTGGGTATAACGCGCCAGCGCAGACTTGCAGAAATGGGGATTGTGCGACAGATAGGCCGCCGGCTCAGTGTACAGGTTGGTAAAGTTGCAGCGTCCGCCACCGGACATCAGAATTTTGCGCCCCGGTTTTTTGCCGTTATCCAGCAGCAGAACCCGGCGACCACGCTGGCCCGCCTGTGCGGCGCAGAACATGCCTGCCGCCCCTGCGCCAATAATGATAACGTCAAACTTTTCCACAACTCACTCCCGCCGCCCGGCAAAAAACGCTGATTGTAGAGAGTTGGCGGGGTTGATGCCAGCGTAACAAAAGTGTAGTGAAAGTAACACAATGTAACTATCTAATTTATCGTGCTTTTTCACTACAAATTGCGCACTCCTTACGCTTTAATATCAAAAAAAGTCCACATTTCCCTTCCCCCCGGCACGCTTTGTCGCGGATAATGCGCCGCGTTCATGTCCTCCAAAATGGCGTAACGTTTATGCTGCATCTGTTTGCTGGTCTGGATTTTCATACCGGCCTGTTATTAGTACTCGCTCTGCTGTTCGTGCTGTTCTACGAAGCCATCAATGGTTTTCATGACACCGCTAACGCAGTGGCGACCGTAATCTATACCCGAGCAATGCGATCGCAGTTAGCGGTGGTGATGGCCGGGGTGTTCAACTTTTTTGGTGTTCTGCTCGGTGGCCTGAGCGTGGCTTACGCGATTGTCCACTTACTTCCTACCGATCTGCTGCTGAATGTCGGATCGGCCCACGGGCTGGCTATGGTGTTCTCCATGCTGCTCGCGGCCATTATCTGGAACCTGGGTACCTGGTACTTTGGTTTACCGGCTTCCAGTTCCCATACGCTGATCGGCGCCATTATTGGCATCGGTCTGACCAACGCCTGGCTCACCGACGCCTCGCTGGTTGAAGCGCTGAATATTCCCAAAGTGATCGGCATCTTTATGTCGTTGATCTTGTCCCCGATTATCGGTCTGATCGTCGCAGGTGGCCTGATTTTCCTGCTGCGCCGTTACTGGAGCGGGACGGTAAAACGCAGCCGTATCCATATGACCCCTGCGGATCGTGAGAAGATTGATGGCAAGAAAAAGCCACCATTCTGGACGCGTATCGCCCTGATCGTGTCAGCGATTGGCGTCAGCTATTCCCACGGCGCAAACGACGGTCAGAAAGGGATTGGTCTGATTATGCTGGTGTTGATCGGCGTCGCCCCGGCGGGCTTCGTGGTCAATATGAATGCTTCCGGTTATGACATCACGCGTACCCGTGATGCGGTCAACCATATGGAGCAGTATTACCAGCAGCATACCGATGCTCTGGCGCATATCATTCAGCAGGCTCCTCCTGCGCTGCCAACGCCAGAACAGGCACCGGACGCGCCGAAAGAGTTTCACTGCGACAGCTCACGGGCGTTAATCGCCATTCAGCGTGCGCAGGGGATGCTGACCAATCTGCAGAGCTACGATGCACTGAGCGTTGAGCAGCGTGCGCAGATGCGCCGTCTGCTGATGTGCATCTCAGACACTGCCGACAAAGCCAGCAAACTGCCGGAAACCAGTGCCGACGACAAACGTTTCCTCAGCAAGATCAAAGGCGACCTGCTGAACACCGTCGAATATGCACCAATCTGGATTATTGTTGCGGTCGCACTGGCGCTGTCACTGGGCACCATGGTGGGCTGGCGTCGTGTTGCCACGACGATCGGCGAGAAGATTGGTCGTAAAGGTATGACTTACGCGCAGGGAATGTCAGCGCAGGTCACTGCCGCGGTATCGATTGGTGTGGCCAGCTACACCGGGATGCCAGTGTCGACCACTCATATCCTCTCCTCGTCCGTTGCCGGCACCATGCTGGTCGACGGCGGTGGCGTGCAGACGCGCACCATCAAGAGCATCGCGCTGGCGTGGGTGTTTACCCTGCCGGTATCGATTTTGCTCTCGGGTGGACTGTATCTGATTGCGCTGCGTTTCGTCTGATAATGCGGGGGCCTGTTGGCCCCTGTATTTTTTCAGTGCCAGATCGCTAATCCCACCAGACTAATCAGCACCAGACCGCACAACGAACTGGTCAGAATAAACTGCCCGCGCACCCGCTCACAGCGGCGGATAAACTCCTCATCATGATGATCACGATAGCGCTGCGCCCAGATATAACGCACCAGGCGTACCTGTTTGCTCGGCTGACCATGAGAAGTAAAGAAACCCGCGCCATCCACATACTGATACAGCAACGGATCGCAGCCGCGAAGCACCACCAGTAACGCGCGCAGAGACGAGTAATACCGCGCCATATTCACCAAACAAACCACACAGAGCGCCCAAAACAGTGCGATGGTGCTGATCATGATCCCCTCCCGGCTAATTATCGCAGGATAGTTATCAGCGGGTTACGCTGGCTACGCCCCACAATATATTGCCAACCACAATTGAACCGGACAGAAATGTTTTCCAGGAAATGGCGACCGCAAAGCAATTTGAGACCGTCATAATCCAGTGTAGGAGATCTGATCAATTTTTTTCCAGCGCTGTTTTCGTCGTTTCTGGCAACGGGACGAAAATTCATTTTGATCGCGCTCGCAAAGGCCTGCGGCACGCATAACATTTGTTAACATTTGACGCTATACTGACAACATAACAAAGTGACGCCAGAAAACGTATCGTGCGTCACGCCAGCAAGGCAATGAAATCCGCGGCGTCCATCGCACGCCGTTAGCGCCAGCGGTTTCAGCTGATTGTGATATGGCAGGATAGCCCTCTGCCAGGCATGCACATCTAATGGAAGGAGTTGAATTATGGCTTATAAACACATCCTGATTGCAGTGGACCTTTCTCCGGAAAGTAAACTGCTGGTTGATAAGGCGGTTTCACTGGCTCGCCCTTATGACGCGAAAGTGTCGCTGATTCATGTTGATGTGAATTATTCCGATCTCTATACCGGCCTGATCGACGTTAATCTTGGCGATATGCAGAAACGTATCTCCGACGAGACCCATAATGCGCTGAAAGAACTGTCAACCAACGCAGGCTATCCCATCGCGGAAACCCTGAGTGGCAGCGGCGATCTGGGTCAGGTACTGGTCGATGCCATTAAGAAATATGATATGGATTTGGTGGTTTGCGGGCATCACCAGGATTTCTGGAGCAAACTGATGTCCTCCGCGCGCCAGCTGATCAATACCGTCCATGTAGACATGCTGATCGTGCCACTGCGCGATGAAGATGACGACTAATTAAGTCATCGGCGGGGGAACCGTGTCGTTGTTCCCCCATCGCCCGCCTTCCCCCACACAGTGGGGGAAGGGGCTAATTCAGTGGCGGGTAAATATCAAAACGGTGGCTTTTCGTCGTCACCGCGGACTGTGTCGCCACATCGGCCAGTGGCGGCGCATAGTCCGGCCGCTTCACCACGACACGTTTTTTTGCCAGTCGCCGTGCCGGTTCCAGTAAACCGTCAGCGTCGTTATCCGCGCCCACCAGCGTCTGAAACACCCGCATTTCCTTCTTCACCAGCGCACTCTTCTGCTTGTGCGGGTACATCGGGTCGAGATAGACCACGTCCGGCTGCGGCGTAATCTCGCTGAGCGCCGTCAGGCTGGAGGTGTGCAGCAGACTTAACCGCTCGCGCAGCCAGCCGCCAATTTCCGCATCCTGGTAACCACGCTGCAAACCATCATCCAGCAGCGCCGCGACCACCGGATTGCGTTCCAGCATGCGTACCCGGCAGCCAATCGCCGCCAGTACAAAGGCATCACGCCCCAGCCCGGCGGTGGCGTCCACCACATCCGGCAGATAACCACTTTTGATGCCGACCGCTTTCGCCACCGCTTCGCCGCGTCCGCCACCAAACTTGCGCCGGTGCGCCATCGCGCCGCCGACGAAATCAACGAAGATGCCGCCCAGCTTCGGTTCATCGCGTTTGCGCAACTCCAGATGCTCTGGCGTCATCACCAGCGCCATCAGCGCGCTGTCGTCATGCTCCAGCTGCCAGCGCTGCGCTAAAACAGATAAGGCGCCGTTACCGGCGCCTGATTCATCGATTAAGCAGATTTTCACGCGCTGCGTTATCCCTTAATCCCATAGTGTTCCAGCATCGCATCCAGCTGCGGCTCGCGGCCACGGAAGCGTTTAAACAGCTCCATTGGCTCTTCGGAACCGCCACGCGTCAGGATGTTATCGAGGAACGACTGGCCGGTTTCACGGTTGAAAATGCCTTCCTCTTCAAAGCGCGAGTAGGCATCCGCCGCCAGCACGTCAGCCCACAGATAGCTGTAGTAACCCGCGGCATAGCCACCGGCAAACACATGGCTGAAAGCGTGCGGGAAACGTCCCCAGGACGGACCTGGCACCACGGCGACCTGCTGCTTGATCTCTGCCAGCGTTGGCAGGATCTGCGCGCCTTTCGCCGGGTCGAACTCGGTATGCAGACGGAAATCGAACAGGCCGAACTCCAGCTGACGCAGGATAAACAGCGCCGCCTGGTAGTTCTTCGCTGCCAGCATTTTATCCAGCAGTTCCTGTGGCAGTGGCTCGCCGGTTTCAAAGTGGCCGGAGATAAACGCCAGCGCGTCCGGCTCCCAGCACCAGTTTTCCATAAACTGGCTTGGCAGTTCGACCGCATCCCATGGCACACCGCTGATGCCGGACACGCCCGGGGTTTCAATGCGCGTCAGCATATGGTGCAGGCCATGACCAAATTCGTGGAACAGTGTGGTCACTTCGTCGTGGGTAAACAGCGCCGGTTTGCCATTCAGCGGACGGTTAAAGTTACAGGTCAGATAGGCGACTGGCTTCTGCAGAGAGCCATCCGCTTTGCGCATCTGGCCGACACAGTCGTCCATCCATGCGCCGCCGCGTTTGTGCTCACGTGCGTACAGGTCGAGGTAGAAGCTGCCGCGCAGCTCGCCGCTCTCATCAAACAGGTCGAAGAAGCGCACGTCCGGATGATAGACATCGACATCATTGCGCTCTTTCGCGGTGATGCCGTAAATACGTCTCACCACTTCAAACAGGCCATTCACCGCGCGCTCTTCCGGGAAGTAAGGGCGAAGTTGCTCATCGCTGATGGCGTACAGATGCTGTTTCTGCTTTTCACCGTAGTAAGTGAGATCCCACGGCTGCAGTTCGCTGATACCGTGCTCTTTCTCCGCAAACGCACGCAGCTGCGCCAGCTCTTTTTCACCCTGCGGACGCGCACGTTTTGCCAGATCGGTCAGGAAGTCGATCACCTGCGCCGGGCTTTGCGCCATTTTGGTCGCCAGTGATTTATTGGCATAAGAATCAAAGCCCAGCAGTTGCGCCAGTTCATGACGCAGCGCCAGCGTTTCCGCCATCACTTCGCTGTTGTCCCATTTGCCGGCATTCGGCCCCTGATCGGACGCACGAGTGGAGTAAGCGCGGTACATCTCTTCACGCAGCGCCTGGTTGTCACAGTAAGTCATTACCGGCAGATAGCTCGGGATATCCAGCGTCAGCAGCCAGCCCTGTTGCTCTTTCGCTTCCGCCTGTGCTTTGGCAGCCGCCAGCGCACTTTCCGGCAGGCCGGAGAGTTCGCTCTCGTCAGTAATCAGTTTGCTCCAGCCCATGGTGGCATCGAGCACATTGTTGCTGTATTTCGAACCCAGCTCAGAAAGACGCGCCGCGATTTCGCCATAGCGTTTCTGTTTCTCTTTCGACAGGCCGATACCGGACAGTTCGAAGTCACGCAGTGCATTATCCACCGCTTTCTTCTCCGCCACGCTGAGCGCCGCGTAGCTGTCACCCTCTTTCAGATTACGATACGCCTGATACAGACCTTCGTGCTGGCCGACCCAGGTGCTGTATTCGGACAGCAGCGGCAGGGTCTGCTCATAGGCCTCACGCAGTTTCGGGCTGTTTTTCACCGAATTCAGGTGGCTGACCGGCGAGAACAGGCGACCCAGACGATCGTCCACTTCCGCCAGCGGCTGCACCAAGTTATCCCATGTATAAGGCGCGCCCTGTGCAACGGTTTTCTCCACCGCGGCGCGGCAGTCATCCAGCGCCGCCTGCACAGCTGGCACCACATGTTCTGGTTTAATCGCGGAGAAAGGCGGAAGCGTAAACGATGAGAGTAACGGGTTGGTCATAGCGCAGTCCTTGTGGTTGTGAGTGGCGCAGTAGCGCGCGCAATACTAATAACATGCGGCCAGGTATGGCGAAAATCAATGGATACGCAGCGGCTTTTCGTAAACATCACGCTTACTGGGCGCATTTACACGCGCTTCCCGCTATACTATGCGTCCTATACGCGCCCTACCGGATATCAACAACGCTATGCTTAGTTATCGCCACAGTTTTCATGCCGGCAACCATGCCGACGTCCTCAAACACACCGTGCAGAGCCTGATCATCGAGGCACTGAAAGAGAAAGAAAAACCGTTTCTTTATCTCGACACGCATGCCGGCGCTGGACGCTATCAGCTGAGCGGTGAGCATGCAGAACGCACCGGCGAATATCTGGAAGGGATTGCCCGTATCTGGCAGCAGGACGATGTTCCGGAACTGCTGCAGCCTTACCTCAGTGCGGTAACCGCGCTGAACCACGGCGAAAAACTGCGTTACTACCCGGGTTCGCCGCTGATTGCCCGTCATCTGCTGCGTGAAGATGACAAACTGCAGCTGACCGAACTGCATCCCAGCGATTTCCCGTTGTTGCGTAATGAGTTCCTGAAAGACCCACGCGCCCGTGCTGAACGCGCCGATGGTTATCAGCAGCTGAAAGCCAAACTGCCACCACCATCGCGCCGTGGTCTGGTGCTGATCGACCCGCCATACGAAATCAAAACCGACTACCAGGCGGTGATACAGGGGATTCAGGATGGTTACAAGCGCTTTGCCACCGGGGTGTTCGCCCTGTGGTATCCGGTGGTGCTGCGCCAGCAGATCAAGCGCATGTGTAAGGAGCTGGAAGAGACCGGTTTCCGCCGTATTCTGCAGATCGAACTGGCGGTACGCCCGGACAGCGATCAGCGCGGCATGACGGCTTCAGGCATGATCGTGATTAACCCACCGTGGAAGCTGGAGCAACAGATGAAAGATCTGCTGCCGTGGCTGCATAAAACGCTGGTGCCAGCCGGCACCGGTCACACTCGCGTAGAGTGGATTGTGCCGGAGTAACCCCCTGCCACAACCCAGGATGGCACCCAGGCCACCCTGCCAGCGGCGCATAAAAGATGAAATTTGTGCGCCCGCTTCCGGACAAAAATTGGTCACTGCACGCGTCCTGTGAGAGACTTGATGCTTTATCGCACAAGGATGCTGCGCCATGGAACGCTCCCCACATCACTGGCAGTGCCACGAAGGCAGTTTAGTGCTGCCACAGGGCTATCAGGACCGAACGGTCAATCTCTTTACACCCGCAACGCCCTCTGCCCCAATACTGAATATTGTCCGCGACCAGCTTGATGCAGAGGAAACACTGACGCAGTGGATCGATCACCAGCTGACGCAGCTCGCGGCACAGCTCGCGGACTGGCGGCAACAGGCGCGCGAACCGGTCTGGCTCGGTGCGCAGCGCGTGGCTGGCGAATGTTTTCATTGCGACTATCGCTACCAGGGCGCACGACTCTGGCAGCAGCAGGCGGTGTTTAATCCTGCTGATACGCAGTTGCTGATATTCTCTATGACTCACTCAGCACCTCTGCAGGCGGCGGACACGCAGGTATTTCATGGGTTGTTGCGCAGTTTTACTGCGCATCAGCCCTCAGGCTGAGTCACTGCGCCGCGCGCTTTACACTTTAAACAGGGCAAAATCGCGTGCCAGTTCGGTGGCCGGGAAAATCGCCTGGCACTCCGCCAGCAGCTTTTCACTGTCCGCAAAACCGTAGCGCGCACTGAAATGGGTGGCGATCAGCCGTTTCGCGCCCGCCAGCTGCGCCGCCGTTGCTGCCTGCACGGTGGTGGAATGGCCGCGTCCGTTGGCTTTTTCCGCCATCGCCGCTTCCAGCGTGGTTTCATGCACCATCACATCCACGCCCGCCGCCATCTCACTGGCGACTGGCGTCGGTGCGGTATCGCCAAAAATCGCCACGGATTTCGCGGCCATCCTCCAGCACCACCGTTTCACCGCGTTTCAGCTGCTGGAACCAGCTGCCGCGCGGAATACCCTCCGCCGCCAGCCGGTCAGCATCCAGCACGCCGGGTTTTGCATGCTCTTCAATACGATAGCCATAGCACTCAATCACATGCGACATCGGCCACGCCGTCACCCGCATCTGCCCGTCATCACACACCTCACCCGCACCAATCTCGATAATCTCCAGCGGAAAGGTGGCGTAAGACGCGCTCAGCGTCAGCGTGGTTTCGACAAAGGCTTTAATGCCTGGCGGGCCGTAAATGGTTAATGGTTCCGTCGCACCGCCCATGGAGCGGCTGGTCAGCAGACCGGGCAGGCCAAAGATATGATCGCCATGCAGATGAGTAATAAAGATTTTGCTCATTTTCCCCGGCTTCAGCGGGCTGCGCATCATCTGATGCTGTGTGCCTTCGCCGCAGTCAAACAGCCAGTAGTTGCTGCTCTGGCTGTTATTGAGGATCAGTGCGATAGAGGTGACATTGCGTTCGCGGCTGGGCGTACCGGCACAGGTGCCGAGGAAAAGCAGTTCCATGATAATGAATTCCAGGCTTTACTTAACATTTAGCGGTAATTGTAGCCTCCACCCTATCACAACCATAGGCGCAAACTTTGCGGCAATCCATCGAGTAGCGTTACACTCTACGCCAGTATTTCTACCCAACTTATGGAACAGGTTCGATGACCAGACATTACGACTATCTTGCTATCGGTGGCGGCAGCGGCGGCATCGCCTCCATCAACCGTGCAGCCATGTATGGACAGAAATGTGCGCTGATCGAAGCAAAAGATCTTGGCGGCACCTGCGTGAACGTCGGTTGCGTACCGAAAAAAGTGATGTGGCATGCTGCGCAAATCGCGGAAGCGATTCATCAGTATGGTCCGGATTACGGCTTTGACACCACCGTCAACAAGTTTGACTGGGCCACGCTGGTGAAAAACCGTAGCGCCTATATCGACCGTATCCACACCTCGTACGACAACGTATTGGGTAAAAATAAAGTAGATGTGATCAAAGGCTTTGCGCGTTTCGTTGATGCGCATACCGTGGAAGTGAACGGTGAAAAGATCACGGCTGATCATATTCTGATCGCCACCGGCGGCCGTCCGAGCCATCCGGCAATCCCGGGCGCCGAATACGGTATTGATTCCGATGGCTTCTTTGAGCTGGATGCGCTGCCAAAACGTACGGCAGTGGTCGGTGCCGGTTATATCGCGGTAGAAATCGCTGGCGTGGTCAATGCGCTGGGATCAGAAACCCACCTGTTTGTGCGTAAACACGCGCCACTGCGCAGCTTTGACCCGCTGATCGTCGATACGCTGGTTGAAGTAATGAACACCGAAGGCCCGACCCTGCATACCGAATCCATTCCGCAGGAAGTGGTGAAAAATGCTGACGGTAGCCTGACGCTGAAACTGGAAAACGGTAAACAGCAGACCGTCGATTGCCTGGTGTGGGCGATTGGCCGCGAACCCGCCACCGACAACCTGAACCTGGCGGTGACGGGCGTTGCGCTGAATGAAAAAGGCTATATCAGCGTTGATAAGTTCCAGAACACCAACGTCAAAGGCATCTATGCCGTGGGCGATAACACCGGTGCGGTAGAACTGACGCCAGTGGCGGTGGCAGCAGGCCGTCGTCTCTCCGAGCGTCTGTTTAACAACAAGCCGGACGAGCATCTGGACTACAGCAATGTCCCGACTGTGGTGTTCAGCCACCCGCCAATCGGCACCGTTGGCCTGACCGAACCGCAGGCGCGTGAGCAGTATGGCGATGGTGAAGTCAAAGTGTACAAAACTGCGTTTACCGCCATGTACACCGCCGTGACTCAGCACCGTCAGCCGTGCCGGATGAAGCTGGTCTGTGTGGGCAAAGAGGAGAAGATCGTCGGCATCCACGGTATCGGCTACGGTATGGATGAGATGCTGCAGGGCTTCGCCGTGGCGCTGAAAATGGGCGCGACCAAGAAAGACTTCGATAATACCGTGGCGATTCACCCGACGGGCGCAGAAGAATTTGTGACGATGCGTTAACCTGACCTGGATCGTATGCACTCTTTACAGAGCCTGAATGTGAAAGAATTCAGGCTTTTTTTGTCTGTACTGTTCTGTTTTCTAATGGAACAGGGTTTTGAACCGGGTTTGAGATCAGATTATCGGCTTGCCACTACATACCATTTGGCTATAATAAAAATCCCAAACGGGAGACGAATTATGAAAACATTTGAGCCTACCGCATCCGCTAAAAAACCCAATGATCTCTGGAAAGCTGCTGGCCTGAATAGTGCCGATGGCGTTGAAATTCTGCACCAGATACATGAAGGACTTGAAGGCCAGATTGCCAACCGCATAGCCAAATGGGCGCACATCAGTCAGCTTGATTTTCGTAAAATGACGGGGATCCCTAACACAACATTTAACCGCAGCTTGAAAGACAGGTTTACGGCGAATCAGAGCGAAAAAATTGTTCGTGTCATTCGGGTTCTTGCCCGTGCAGTTGAACTGTTTGAAGGTGATAAACAGGCTGCACAAAAATGGCTTAATGAGCCAAACCGGGCACTAAACTGGAAAACACCCTCAGAACTGACATCATCTGAGACGGGTGCGTATGAAGTCATCAATTTAATTACAAGAATTGAACACGGAGTTTATTCTTGATCCTCTACAGATTGACTAAAACCAGACACCTAACAACGGCCTGGTCAGGATACGGAGCCAAACAAGGTGGTGGACGCTGGAACAGCATAGGTACGTCGATGGTTTACCTCTCGCAAACAGCGTCCCTGACAATGCTGGAAACTCTGGCACACCTGAATGAAACAGGGATTATGGATTCATTCACACTGCTACAAATTGAGATTCCTGATGACCACGCCCAGCAAGCTAATATGTCGTCATTACCTGACGACTGGAGTAAAGAAAAAGCGCCGCCCGAACTTTCTGCTTACGGAGATGCATGGGTGAACTCAGGCTCGTCGATAGCCCTGCGAGTGCCCAGCGCCCTTTGCCCTGTGGAATATAACTACCTGATTAACCCAGAGCATCCGGATTTTCACAGGCATCTGCACACCGTCGTTATGATACCCTTCAAATTCGATACCAGGCTGAAATAGCCCTGACGTAGTGCCTGCACGGGAGTGAAGCGGCTACTTTTCATATTTTTATGGGTGAATAATATTAGTTTGTTGATGAGATCCCCATCACACGTCCTCGCCACCAAAAATCCCCGCCAAACCACTCACGCCAGCAGATTACCGCTCACCCTGCCAATCCAACCGCTTAGCCATTTATTCCCCCGTCAAAGTCCGAAATTGGCGACCATAGGGGTGGCATAAAAACGGTTCGTAAACCGCAAAACCAGCCTTTCTCGTAACGATCAACTCTTACATCAGGCTTTACTATGGATTATAAAAAACTCCTTAAACATGTACCCTGGATGATACTTGGCATTATCGGCGCCTTCTGCCTAGCGACCATTGCCTTACGCCGGGGTGAACACGTCAGTGCACTGTGGATTGTCGTCGCATCCGTGTCGGTGTATCTGGTGGCATATCGCTATTACAGCCTCTACATTGCGCAGAAGGTGATGAAGCTGGACCCCAGCCGCTCCACCCCCGCAGTGATCAATAACGATGGTCTTAACTACGTCCCGACCAATAAATACGTGTTGTTTGGTCACCACTTCGCGGCGATTGCAGGTGCAGGTCCGCTGGTCGGGCCGGTACTGGCAGCGCAGATGGGCTATCTGCCGGGCGTGCTGTGGCTGCTGGCCGGTGTGGTGCTGGCCGGTGCCGTTCAGGACTTTATGGTGCTGTTTATCTCTTCCCGCCGTAATGGCGCCTCGCTGGGCGAAATGGTGAAAGAGGAGATGGGACCGGTGCCTGGCACCATTGCCCTGTTCGGCTGCTTTATCATTATGATCATTATCCTCGCCGTACTGGCGCTGATTGTGGTGAAAGCGCTGGCAGAAAGTCCGTGGGGCGTGTTTACCGTCTGCTCTACGGTGCCGATTGCGCTGTTTATGGGCATTTATATGCGCTTTATTCGCCCGGGTCGGGTGGGTGAAGTGTCAGTTATCGGGATTGTGCTGCTGGTCGCCTCCATCTGGTTTGGTGGCGTGATTGCCCACGATCCATTCTGGGGTCCGGCGCTGACCTTCAAAGACACCACCATCACCTTTACGCTGATTGGTTATGCCTTTGTCTCCGCACTGCTGCCGGTATGGCTGATTCTGGCGCCACGCGATTATCTGGCCACCTTCCTGAAAATCGGTGTGATTGTCGGTCTGGCGCTGGGCATTATTCTGCTCAATCCGGATCTGAAAATGCCAGCCATGACCCAGTTCGTTGATGGCACCGGTCCGCTGTGGAAAGGCGCGCTGTTCCCGTTCCTGTTTATTACCATCGCCTGTGGCGCTGTTTCTGGCTTCCATGCGCTGATCGCCTCCGGCACCACGCCAAAACTGCTCGCCTGTGAAACCGATGCGCGCTTTATTGGTTACGGTGCGATGCTGATGGAGTCGTTTGTGGCGGTGATGGCGCTGGTTGCAGCGTCGATTATCGAACCGGGTCTCTACTTCGCGATGAACACCCCACCAGCGGGTCTGGGCATCACCATGCCAAATCTGCATGAACTGGGCGGTGCAAATGGCCCGGCGATTATGGCGCAACTGCAGGACGCCACAGCACATGCCGCGGCAACCGTCAGTTCCTGGGGCTTTGTGATTTCACCAGAACAGATCCTGCAAACGGCGAAAGACATTGGTGAACCGTCCGTGCTGAACCGCGCCGGTGGCGCGCCGACGCTGGCGGTAGGTATTGCGCTGGTGTTCCACCAGATCGTACCGATGGCCGATATGGGCTTCTGGTATCACTTCGGTATTCTGTTTGAAGCGCTGTTTATCCTCACCGCGCTGGATGCTGGCACCCGTTCTGGCCGCTTTATGCTGCAGGATCTGCTGGGTAACTTCGTGCCGTTCCTGAAGAAAACCGACTCACTGGTGGCAGGTATTGTCGGCACCGCGGGCTGTGTTGGCCTGTGGGGTTACCTGCTGTATCAGGGCGTGGTGGACCCACTCGGCGGCGTGAAGAGCCTGTGGCCGCTGTTCGGTATCTCTAACCAGATGCTGGCTGCCGTCGCGCTGGTACTGGTCACCGTGATTCTGGTGAAAATGAAGCGCACCAAATATATCTGGGTCACCGTGGTGCCCGCGGTATGGCTGCTGATTTGCACCACCTGGGCGCTGGGCATGAAGCTGTTCAGCACCAACCCGGCAATGGAAGGCTTCCTGTATATGGCGAACGAGTATAAAGCCCGTATCGCCGCAGGCGGTGAGCTGAGCGCGCAGCAGATCGCCAATATGAACCATATTGTCGTGAACAACTACACAAATGCGGGTCTCAGTGTGCTGTTCCTGGTGGTGGTGTACAGTATTATCTTCTACGGTATTAAAGCATGGCGTAAAGCGCGTCAGACTGACGAACGTAGCGACACAGAAACCGCTTATGTTCCCGTACCGGCAGAGGGTGTGAAAGTGTCATCCGGCCACTAACATCGCTCCTTCCTCCGCTTGCGGGGGAAGGATGGGAGGGGAGCTGGCGTCGTTGCTCCCCCTCCCCGACCCTCCCCCATTTTATGGGGGAGGGGGCGTTTTATCCGATCAGGAAACGATATGTTTGGTAACCTAGGCGAAGCAAAAAAATATCTCGGTCAGGCGGCGCGTATGCTGATTGGTATTCCTGATTACGATACCTATGTGCAGCATATGCAGACCAACCATCCCGACCAGCCCGTGATGACCTATAACGAATTTTTCCGCGAACGCCAGCAAGCGCGCTACGGCGGCGATGGCAAAGGCGGCATGCGCTGCTGCTGACGGATAAAGGAGAGTTGAATGACCCCGATTGCGGTCACCGTATTAAG
The DNA here is from genome assembly GCF_965644245.1 of Erwinia sp. V71. Taxonomy (NCBI): domain Bacteria; kingdom Pseudomonadati; phylum Pseudomonadota; class Gammaproteobacteria; order Enterobacterales; family Erwiniaceae; genus Erwinia; species Erwinia sp. V71. Next base: position 4,150 of record NZ_CBFFRK010000081.1, on the reverse strand, counting down.
CGGCTTTTTAGGCGCCGGCAAAACCACCCTGCTGCGCCATATTTTGCATGAGCAGCACGGTCAGAAAATCGCCGTAATTGAAAATGAATTCGGCGCGACATCGGTAGACGATCAACTGATTGGCGACCGGGCGACACAAATTAAAACGCTGACGAATGGTTGCATCTGCTGCAGCCGATCCAGCGAGCTGGAAGACGCGCTGCTGGATCTGCTCGACAGTCGCGACAGCGGCCAGATCAGCTTCGATCGTCTGGTGATCGAGTGCACTGGCATGGCCGATCCCGGTCCGATCATTCAGACCTTTTTCTCCCATGAAATCCTCTGCGAACGCTATCTGCTGGACGGTGTCATCACCCTGGTGGATGCGGTACATGCTGACCAGCAGATGAATCAGTACACGCTGGCGCAATCGCAGGTGGGCTATGCCGACCGGATTCTGCTGAGCAAGACCGATATCGCCGGTGACAGCGCACCATTAACTGAGCGCCTGCAACGGATTAATGCGCGCGCGCCAGTCATTCCGGTGGTGCACGGTGAGATTGACCTGGCGCTGCTGTTTAATACCCGCGGCTTTATGCTGGAAGAAGAGGTCGCGCCCGCTAAACCGGCCTTCCGTTTTGTCGCGCAGCAACCGAATGACATCACGTCGATTGTACTGGAGCTTGATTATCCACTGGTGCTGGATGAGGTTTCACGCGTGATGGAGGGGCTGTTGCTCAGCTTCGCCGATAACCTGCTGCGTTATAAAGGCATGTTGTGGATTAACGGCGAGCCGCGCCGTCTGCTGTTCCAGGGCGTGCAGCGCCTGTACAGCGCAGACTGGGATCGCGACTGGCAGCCGGATGAAACACCGCAGAGCAAGCTGGTGTTTATTGGCGTGCAGCTGCCGGAAGCGGAGATCCGCAATGCGTTTGCCGCACTGCGCCAGACAGAGTCCGCCTCATAATCCCAGACTCTCTTTCAGCGGTTTGAGATAACGCCGGCTCACCGGAATGGTGAGTCCGTTACGCAGCAGCAGCTCCGCCTGACCATTATCCTCCAGGCGGATCTCTTTCAGATGAGACATGTTCACCAGATACTGCCGGTGGCAGCGCAGCAGTGGAGTGCGATGCTCCAGCGTGCGCAGTGTCAGCTCCGTCAGCCCCTCTTTTCCTTCGTTATTGGTGACATACACCCCGCTCATCCGGCTGCTGACAAAGGCAACGTCATCCATCTGCAGCAGATAAATACGGCTGTGCCCGCTACAGGGAATAAATTTCAGCGGCTGCTGGCTCTCCGGCAGCAGCGAAATATCCTGATCGCTACGCTGCTGACGCAGACGCGCGAGGGTTTTCTGCAACCGGTCAGTGGCGATCGGTTTCAGCAAATAGTCAAAGGCGTGCTCTTCAAACGCCTGTACCGCATAGCTGTCATACGCGGTGAGAAACACGATGTACGGGCGATGCTCGCTGTCCAGCATCCCCACCATTTCCAGGCCGCTGATACGCGGCATCTGAATATCGAGGAACAGTACGTCCGGACGCAGTTTATGTACCGCGCCAATCGCCTCAATGGCGTTCGCACACTCGCCGACAATCTCAATATCACTTTCATCCTGCAGCAGAATACGCAGATTCTCACGCGCCAGTGGCTCGTCGTCGACAATCAGCACCTTTAACATCATTACGCCTCCAGCGGCAGTTTCAGGCAGATACAGGTAAAGCGGTCGGCTTCACAGCGAATGGTGATGCCATAGTTATCGCCAAACTTCGCCCGCAATCGCTTATCCACCAGGCCCATGCCCAGCCCGTTGCCCTGTGGTTTTTCCTGATACAAACCGGCGTTATCGGTGATCGCCAGCAGCAGGTGGTCACCTTCGCGGCTGGCCTCAATAGTGATTTCCCCCGCGCCAAGCAGCTGCGAGGTGCCATGCTTAATGGCATTTTCGACAATCGGTTGCAGGCTGAACGCGGGCAGATGGTGATGCGCCAGCGTGTCAGGGATATTCAGCCGCACCTGTAATTGTTCCTGAAAACGCGCCTTTTCAATCTGCAGATAAGCATTCACATGTTCGATTTCATCGGCCAGCGTGACGATTTCTGTCGGACGTTTGAGGTTTTTGCGAAAGAAAGTCGACAGATATTGCACCAGTAACCCGGCCTGTTCACGGTCACGGCGGATCACCGCCATCAGAGTATTGAGGGCGTTAAACAGGAAGTGAGGATTAACCTGGGCGTGCAGCAGCTTAATCTCAGATTGCGCCAGCAATGCCTTCTGGCGCTCGTAATTACCCGCCAGGATTTGCGCCGACAGCAGCTGTGCGATGCCTTCACCCAGCGTGCGGTTAATCGAACTGAACAGGCGATTTTTCGCCTCATACAGTTTAATGGTGCCAATAATTGTCTGATTTTCACCGCGCAGCGGGATCACCAGTGTGGAACCGAGTTTGCACTGTGGATGAATGGAGCAGCAGTAAGGCGTTTCATTACCATCGGCGTACACCACTTCGCCGCTTTCAATGGCACGCCATGTCCAGGCCGAGGAGATCGCTTTGCCCGGCAGATGGTGGTCATCGCCGATACCGGTGAATGCCAGCAGCTTCTCGCGGTCGGTAATCGCCACCGCGCCAATATTCAGCTCCTGGCGCAGCACCTGAGCGACTTTCAGGCTGTTTTCTTCATTAAATCCCTGGCGCAGAATCCCCTCCGTGGAAGCGGCGACTTTCAGCGCCACAGCCGAAAAAGCAGAGGTATATTTCTCAAACATCGCGCGCTTATCCAGCAGGATGCGCATAAACATTGCCGCACCAAGGGTGTTGGTCACCATCATCGGCGCGGCAATACTGGAAACCAGATGCAGCGCCTGGTCGAACGGGCGCGCAATCAGCAGGATAATCACCATCTGCACCAGTTCGGCAACAAAGGTGATCACCCCCGCCGTCAGAGGACTGAACACTTTGTCAGGGCGACCACGCTTAATCAGCACACTGTGGATCAGACCGCCCAGTAGCCCCTCCACCATAGTGGAAATCATGCAACTAAGCGCCGTCATGCCGCCCAGCGAGTAGCGGTGCAATCCGCCGGTCAGCCCGACCAGCCCCCCCACCACCGGCCCGCCCAGCAAGCCGCCCATCACCGCACCGATGGCGCGCGTGTTAGCGATCGAATCTTCGATATGCAGACCGAAATAGGTGCCCATAATGCAGAACACGGAGAACGTGACATAACACAGCAGTTTATGTGGCAGGCGTACCGTCACCTGCATCAGCGGAATAAACAGGCGGGTCTTACTCATCAGCCAGGCAATGACCAGAAAAACACACATCTGTTGTAATAACAGCAACACCAAGTTTAACTCGTACATCCCCGGATACCGCAACGTAGAAAAAACGCCAACATAGCGCGAAAATGCCTTAGCTGACGCAATTCAGCAGGAAAAAATGTCAAAGCGTGATCCGGATCGACTCTGGCGTGAGTGGCAACGATGATAAGCACGGCAGCAGATAAAAAAGCCTGCATGTCAGCGCCCCCTCGCGCGGGCCAACATACAGGCGTTGTCAGGCCATTCAGCAGAGGATTACCCCCTGGCGATCAGCTTAGCCACACTCAAACAGCGGCAGCCAGTACACTGATTTTTTCGGTAATGCGATCTGCGGCATATTTTGCAGGCGTTTCAGGCTTTTAAGCGGCTTATCCCCCTTCAGGCTGATCACCGCATCATAACAACAGCCGACAAATGCACAGCTGTCACGGTAGTGCTTCACTTCATCCAGACAGGCTTCTGCTTTATCCATTTTTCCGGTTCTGGCATACAGGATCGCCAGCAGGCAATTGATAATGATGTCACACGAGCTGTCACATCCCTTCATTTCCGTGGCATAGGCGATCGCCGCTGTCGCGTCTCCCACCAGGGTCAGAATAACCGCATGCAATACCCGGGCGGCAAAGAACTCCGGATTCAGGGAGAGCGCCACACCGGTCATAATTTGCGCTTTATCGTACTGCTTATTTTGCATGAAATAGCAGGCATAGTAGTAATAGACTTCGGCGCTTAATGGCGAAAGAATAATCGCCAGCTGAAAATCAGACTCTTTCTGGCGGATTCAAGTTCGAAGTGCAACGCTAAGCCGCCTGTCTTAACTCTGCAAAGACCACTGAAGGCTGCCGGAACC
>NZ_CBFFRK010000080.1:0-19979 GCF_965644245.1 Erwinia sp. V71 | reverse complement strand
TGAAAACGATAGATGAACGGCAATCATTGTAGTCATGAACAGAACTTTGAATGATTAAATCGCACCTTCCTTAACAAATCTTTCAGTGACTTAACCTGACTCACATATTCATCAGAAAAATCGACCTCCTCACCCAGTTCCGCGCTGATCGCCGCCAGCGTGTCTGCGTTTTTCGGTTTTCTCAGGTGCCACTGATAAATATCATCGTGATAGGTCAGCATGGATAAATCCAGCTCGAAGATGTACTCGCTTTTGGCGTTAAACAGGATGATGTAAAACGGCATTTTCCCGTCGCGACAGCGGGTATAGCGAATGGAGCAGCCATTCTCTAACAATAAGCGCTGATAACAGCCATATTCGTTCACATCCGTCAGCTCAGACCAGGCAAAGGCATTATGCAGATGCTCCATAAATGTCGTAGCCAATCTCTTTATGCAGTGAATCTGGCATGTGTTCTCCTAACAATGAAGGGGATTTTCAGTCAACGAATAACCGGAAAAAACACGATAAATATCGGCAAAATTGCGGCTAACTTTAACCGTAATGGCGGGAATAAGATCAAAAAGGGCGGGATGTAACAGGGGAAATGGCGACAGGTAGAAAAACCTGACAGGAAGTCCATGCTTCCTGTCAGCAGAGTTAACGCGTCAGAACGACATGGTGACGCCAGCGTAATACGCCCGGCCCGGTTCGTTGTAAGTCAGCGCGCCTTCATTCTTACGATACAGCTGTTTATCCAGCAGGTTGCTGACGCCCGCCGTACCGCGCAGGTTTTTGGTGAACTGGTAGTTCAGGTTAATCCCCACCACGGAGTAAGCCCCCAGTTCGGTAGTCTCCAGCGATCCCACTTCAGTGCGCTTATCAGCATACTGACGCGGCTTCTGACGGCCATACAGCGTCCAGTTCAGCGCCGTGGAGAACTTATCGGTGACCTGATAATCCAGCGCAGTATTGATGGTGTACTTCGGAATAATCGACAGCGGATTGCCGGTCGCTTTACTCTTCGATTCCATCATATAAGTGGCATTGGTACGCCAGTCCAGCGTATCCGCCACCAGTGGCACGGTCAGGCTGGCTTCCAGCCCTTCGACAAGCGCTTTGCCACCATTTTCCCACTGCAGAATGTTATAGCCATTGGAAGCATTACCCAGCAGATCGGTGCCGGAAACGATTTTGTTTTTATAATCGTTGCGGAACCAGGTGATGCCCGCCGCATATCCCTGCGCAGCGAATTCCAGTCCGACCTCTTTGTTAACACTCACTTCAGCATCGAGATCGCTGTTACCCATCAGGTAGCAGCTACCGGTGGTGATATTAACCGGACAACCGTTACCACGCGTCGCCAGCAGATACCCTTCGCTGCTCTGATACAGGTTTGGCGCTTTAAACACCCGCGCGATCCCCGCTTTCAGTTTGAAGTATTCACCCAGATCCTGGGCAAAGTTGAAGCTCGGGCTCCAGTTGCTGCCAAACTGGCTGTGATGATCGAAGCGCAGACCCGGGATCAGATGGGTGCCTTCCCACGGCTGAATATTATCTTCCACATACAGCGCGCCATTCTCGGCACTGTTTTCCGTGCTGCGCTCCCCGGTTCCGCTGTAGAAGTCACCGATAGTCACACCGCTGGCATCGGTGGCTCTCATTGAGGCCGGGTCATTCAGTTGTTCACGGTTCCATTCGCTGCCAACCGTCAGCGTCTGCTCAATCCAGCGTTCCAGCGGAATATTCACCTCACCAGCAACACGGTAATTCTCCAGCCGGCTGGTATCGTACTCATCGCTGTTAATCATCCCTTCCACGCGCCCGGTAGAGCCTTCCTGCAGACGGGTATTGTGGGTTTTCTCGTAGTTGAAACTGAGTTTACTGTCGCCCCACGCCCAGAAGCCGTTATGCGTCACGCCGTAAGACTGGCGATACATGCGGTTGGTTTCCTGGCCGTACAGCGATTCCACCAGGCCGTTCGGGCTGAGGTTACCGTTGCTGTACTGGGTATCTCCGGCGTAGATGTTGCCCTGGCGGCTGTAGCCGTAACTGAAATCGACGATTTGCGATGGCGTCACTTTCCATGACACCAGCGCATTAATATCTTTGTTGCGTACCCCTTCACGTCCGGCCGCGTAAGAGCCGTTTTCCGCCTGGTTGATGTCAAACGCATCTGCGGCGGTTTTATTGATGTTGCCGTACAGGCGCATGGTCAGCGCATCACCCGCCAGCGGGCCGCTCAGACTGAAGTTGGTGCGCTTAGTGTCACCCTCTTTACTGTTCTCAGGCTGGTTAGTAAAGAACGACAGCGAACCCTGCCAGTCCTGCGTTGGGCGTTTGGTGTGAATATTGATCACCCCGCCCGCCGCGCCAGAGCCATAGCGGGCAGCAGCAGGCCCGCGCAACACTTCAATGCGCTCGACCATCTCGGCAGGCACCCAGTTGCTGTCACCACGGGTATCGCGCTCACCGGTCCAGCTGTAACGTACAGAGCTGCGTGAATTCACCGGCACGCCATCAATCAGGATCAGGGTGTTTTCCGGGCCCATGCCACGGATATCGATTTGACGGTTGTTCCCCCGGCTGCCGGTCGCGCTGTTACCGGTCAGGTTAACGCCGGGCATTTTACGGATGATGTCAGAAAGGTCGTTAACCGGTGGGCTTTTGGCGATATCTTCTGCCGTGATAATCGATACGCCAGGCTGTTGTTTTAATTCCTGCTCTGCCGTTTCCTGCACCACCAGCGTGCCCTCCGTGCTCTCTTCCGCCGCCTGTGCCGCGACACTCACCAGCGTGGTGAAAAGTAAGGCCAGAGGGTGTAAACGAAAACATCCTTTTCTGTTCATCTCGTCTCTCAAATTGTGTGCAAATGTAAAAGTACACGCATGATAACGAGAACGCTTATCATTACCAGAGTTACCATTCCGAATTCATGATATCTCCACATTTGCACGAAATTTAACCACAGAAACCACAAAGATAATAAAAAAAGATAACTTTCAATGTATTAAACAACATCATCGCTCTTCACAATCTTCATAATTGCCGCTTTCTCCGCCCTTGCCTGTGCCGGACACAGAGCAGAAATGTAAGTCAGCTGGCCTTGCGAATATTTTGCCGTTATTATCCGCTCACAATATTTAATGATAACCATTCTCATTCAGGTAATAGCTTAAATTTTCAGGAGGAAAAATGCGCTTCACCTCAATGCTGGCTTCATCCCTGCTGGCTCTGTTCCTGGCCTGCTCCCCCGCGGCTTTTGCTGCCGACAGCGCAACGACCCTGGCGATTGTTCATGCTCAGGGCACCACGGCCGTGCCGAAGAACCCGCAGCGTGTGGTTATTCTTAATCCGAACACGCTGGATATTGCCGATGCCCTTGGCATTAAAGTGATCGGCGTGGTGCAGACCGATGCCCACTATCCGGCGCTGCTGGCAAAATATAACGACAAAGCGTATTTCAATGCCGGCACCCTGTTCGAACCCAACTATGAAGCCATCAGCAATGCGAAACCGGACCTGATTATTGCCGGTGCGCGCGCCCATGAGGCCTACGACAAACTGAGTGAAATCGCGCCGACCATTTCGCTGGAGATCGACCCAAAAAATTTCACCGCCAGCCTGAAACAGCGTACTGAACAGCTGGCAAGCATCTTCGGCAAAGAGCAGAAAGCGCAGGAACTGCTGGCAGCCTTTGATGCGCAAATCGCGCAACTGCGTAAATCATCAGCCACGGCGGGTAACGCGCTGATGCTGATGGTCAACGGCGGTAAAATCAGTGCTCACTCGCCAGGTTCACGATTTGGTTTTGTCTACGATGTGCTGGGCTTTAAACCTGCCACCCAGTTCCCGCAAACCGGCAAACACGGCAATGCGGTATCACCGGAATTTATCCTGCAGGCGAACCCTGACTGGCTGTTTGTGCTGGATCGCGACAGTGCCATTGGCCGCCATACCAATGCGTCGGCACAGCAGGTGCTGGATAACCCGCTGGTGCGTAAAACCAGTGCCTGGAAAAATCAGCATGTGGTCTACTTCGATTCTGCCTCGCTGTATATCGCGGGCGGTATCCAGAGTTACAGCCAGCTGATGACGCAGCTGCAACAGGTTCTCGATAAGACTGCCGCTCAGCACTAAATGAAATCCCTCGCCTTTATTGCAGGCCTGGCCGTGTTGCTGGGCCTGGTCTGTTGCAGCCTGTTGGTCGGCGCCAGTCAGATGAGCGTGGCCAGCCTGTGGCATGACCCGGAGATGCGCGACATCCTGCTGATCAGCCGTTTCCCGCGCACCGCAGCACTGGTGCTGGCGGGCAGTGCCATGAGCGTGGCCGGGCTGATTATGCAGATGCTGACACAGAACCGCTTTGTCGAACCTTCGGTAACCGGCACCACCCAGTCCGCCAGCCTCGGCCTGCTGCTGGTGATGATTTTCGCCCCGGCCTCGCCGGTGATGGTGAAAATGCTGGTCGCCAGCCTGTTTGCCCTGCTTGGTACTGCACTGTTTATGCTGCTGATCCAGCGTATCCGGCAGAAATCCTCACTGATGGTGCCGCTGGCGGGGATTATGCTCGGCGCGGTATTCAGCTCCGTGACCACCTTTCTGGCGATGAAGTTTGACCTGCTGCAGTCGCTCGGCGGCTGGGAATCCGGTGATTTCTCCAGCGTGATGGCGGGACGCTATGAGCTGCTGTGGGGGGTTGGTGCACTCACCCTGCTGGCGGCAATCATTGCCGATCGCTTTACCGTTGCCGGAATGGGGCGCGAATTCGCGACGAATATCGGCCTGCACTATCGCCAGATCATGCTGACCGGCATGGCAATTATCGCCATGATCAGTGGCGTGGTGATTGTGGTGGTGGGCGTGCTGCCGTTTCTCGGCCTGATTGTGCCGAATATTATCAGTATGGTGATGGGCGATAACCTGCGGCGTACAGTGCCGTGGGTGGCGCTGCTCGGCTCGGCGCTGGTGATCGGCTGCGATATTATTGGCCGTCTGCTTATTCAGCCGTTTGAGATCCCGGTCAGCGCCCTGCTCGGCGTGCTCGGCGCAGTGGTGTTTCTGCTGCTGATTCTGCGGGGCAAACGTCATGCGCATTAATACCATTTCTCCGGCCAGGCGTCTGCTGCTGCTGGCGCTGCTGGCACTCGTGCTGGCCGTGATGTTTATGACTATTCAGCTGCACGGCAATATTGGCTATATCCTCAAACACCGCGCACAAATCCTGGCGACGATGGTGCTGGTGGCGTTTGCCGCCGGGATCAGTACCCTGCTGTTCCAGACCATCACGCAAAACCGCATTCTGACACCGTCGGTGATGGGGCTGGAATCGCTGTTTGTGCTGATCCAGACGCTGCTGGTTTTTACGCTGGACAGCGGCGGGCTAAGCCTGTTCGGCAGCGTCGGCCGTTTTCTGGCGGAAACCCTGCTGCTGGTGCTGTTCGCCACCTGGCTGTATCGCTGGCTGCTGAACGGCGCGCAGCTGGATCTGCACCGGGTGCTGCTGATCGGCCTGATCTTTGGCACCCTGTTTCGCAGCAGCGCTGGCCTGATGCAGCGCATTCTGTCGCCCGGCGAGTTTGCTATTCTGCAGAGCCGGATGTTCGCCACCTTTACCCGTGCAGGCAGCGACGTGCTGCTGATTTCCGCGGCGCTGATCGCTCTGGTGACACTGATTGTCTGGCGCATGCGCCATCAGCTGGATGTGATTGCCCTCGGTGCCAGCAGCGCCACCGCACTGGGCATCGCTTACAAACGTCAGATCACCGGGCTGCTGTTACTGATCTCATTACTGGTGGCGGTCTCCACCGCACTGGTCGGGCCGATGACCTTCCTCGGTCTGCTGATCGTCAACCTCAGTTATCCGCTCATCGGATCGTGGCGGCACAGTCATCTGCTGCCCGGCGTGGTGCTGGTGGCGCTGGTAACCCTGCTCGGTGGCCAGATGATCCTTGAACGAGTGTTTGATATGGCAGGCACCCTGTCGGTGATGATTGAGTTTATCGGCGGCGGATTATTTATCTTTTTACTGCTGAAAAGGGTCGCGAAGTGATTGAAGTTAATAATGTCAGTAAACACTATGACAGCCAGCCCGTACTGCAGCAGATTAACGAAACGCTGCCTTCATCGGGTATCACGTCGATTATCGGCCCAAACGGTGCAGGCAAATCGACGCTGCTGTCAGTGATCAGCCGCCTGCTGACGCCGGACAGCGGTCAGGTGCGTGTCGATGCACTGGATGTCAGCGATGCCAACAGCGAAAAGTTGGCGCAGGTGCTGTCGGTACTGCGCCAGGAAAATCACTTTACCAGCCGTCTGACGGTATGGGATCTGGTGGGTTTTGGCCGTTATCCCTACAGCAAAGGGCGGCTGAATGAGGACGATCGCCAGCATATTGAGCAGGCGCTAAGGTTTCTCGATCTGCTGCCGCTGCGCAACCGTTATCTGGATGAGCTGTCCGGCGGCCAGCGGCAGCGCGCCTTTGTCGCCATGGTGCTGTGCCAGGACACCAAATATGTGTTACTGGACGAGCCGCTGAATAATCTCGATATGAAACACAGCGTGGCAATGATGCAGCAACTGCGCCGCGCCGCCGATGAACTGGGCAAGTCGATTGTGCTGGTGATCCACGACATCAACTTCGCCTCGGCGTATTCAGACTATATTCTGGCAATGAAACAGGGCGAGGTGTTTTTCCGCGGCACACCGCAGGAAGTGATGCAGCCGGAAGTGCTGGAAGCGATTTTCGACCTGCCGGTCGCCATTGAGCACATTCATGGGCAGCGTATTGCGGTGTACTGGCGCTAGCCAGTCGTCCTCTCAGACATAAAAAAGCCCGCCACCAGGGCGGGCAAAAAAATCACACAGGTCATTGAGGGTAAAGAAAATTCTGTTACTTCAGTAACTCTGCGTTGCCCCACAGTTTGTCTTTGCCGCCAACGGCAGTCACTTTAAAGGAAGCCGCGCCAGCCTGTTCTGCCTTCTTATTCAGCCCCGCCACCACTTCATCTACGGTAGAGGCACCCGCGACGCTGATATGCCCGGTCACTTCGTGGCCTGCGTCGTTACGCACTTCAGTGGCGGCGAAAACGCTGGCGGAAAAACCGCTAAGCAGGGCAACAGCAAGAACAGTTTTTTTGATGATACGCATAATGATTAACTCCAGTCGGTAAAAGATATCAGGGTGATGTCGTTCGATGGAGTGCATCCTAATCCTGGCGGCGATGTCAGAAAATCGTTAAATCCTGAAGAAGTCATTCAAAAAAACTCACATAAAACACACTACATTCACCATAAAAAATCTTTAATGCAGTATCAAAATCCACAAAATGGAAAATAAATGTAAATATCAGCATAAAGAAACTATTTATGTACGTTTGTACAATTTTAAAGTTTGACTGATTGTGCTTTGATGGTTTGTGCGGTTTAGGGTGAAAAGAAGTGAAATTTCGCCTGTCCTCTGACGCAATACAAGCTGCTGATAATCCCATTGTGCTGGAAACGTCAGCAGCGACCTATATGCTCAGGGCGCAGGGAACACGATCAGCGGAGGAAAGCGGCCCGCGCCATGGACGGCGCGGGCCGAGCGGTCAGGGATGACTGCTTTTACGTCTTTCCGGAACTGACTGTGTTTCCTGAGCAGACCGCAATCTGGCAGCAACGGTCCTTACGGAGCCTGGGGTTTGTCATCAACTGGAGTGATGGCGAGTGACAACATGAAACCTCTCTCCTCCTGCTGCCAGCTTACTGACTGATGGTTTGCTGCAGGGCGGCAATCGACGAGGTGACACCTGCGTCAACTGACATGGTGAGATCTTCCATCTCCAGCGACACCCAGTCGTTGTAACCCATCATGCGCACCACCGAGAAAAATTCTTTCCACCACTGCAAATCCTGGCCGCAGCCGACCGCAACGTAGTTCCAGGCACGGTTCGCCACATCTTCCACCGGTTTGGTTTCCAGCAGACCATTTATATTGACCAGCCCGCGCTCCAGACGCACATCTTTGCCGTGCACATGGTGAATCGCCGGGCCCAGCGCCCGCGCGGCGGCAATCGGATCGGCACCCATCCACAACAGGTGGCTGGGATCGAGGTTCAGCCCGACCATCGGTCCAACCGCATCACGCAAACGGAACAGGGTTTCCGGATTCCACACCAGCATTGAACTGAAGTTCTCCAGCGCAAAGCGCTCTACACCACACTCCTGCGCACGGCGCACCAGACTCTGCCAGTAAGGGATCGCCACCTCATTCCACTGATAGTCGAGGCAGTTTTTCAGCGTCGGCGGCCAGCTGACGGTGTACGTAATCCAGTTCGGTATCGTATCCTGCGGGCTGGCGGGTGGCAGACCGCTCATCATCACGATCTTTTTCACCCCTAACAGACCCGCCAGCTGCAGCGCCTTATCCGTATCACTTTTGTGGCGCTGGCCCAGCTCACCCGGATCAAGCGGATTACCGGAAACATTCAGCGCCGCAATGCTCATGCCGCGGCTCTCCAGCGCCTGCAGCAGTTGCTGGCGTTTGCTGGCGCTCGCCAGCAGTTCATCGGTGCGCAGATGCGGCGCAGAGGACCAGCCGCCGGTGGTCATCTCCACGCCATACACCCCCAGCGCCAGCAGTTTATCCAGCATCTGCTCTAATGGCAGATGGCCCAGACTGTCGGTACAAAATGAAAGCTTCATGTCATTTGCTTACTCAAAGTTAACCCAGCTGGCACCGTTGTCAGCGGAACGTACGCAGTTTTCCAGCCAGCGCACGCCCTCCAGTCCGGCATTGATATCCGGGTAGATCAGAGTGTTCAGCGTCTGCTCATCGCCGCGCTGTTTTGCACTGATGGCGATAGCAAATTTCAGATAGATATTGGCCCAGGATTCCGACAGCCCTTCGGTATGCAGCGCCCCGAGGCGTTCATCCGCCAGCGCGCTTTCATCGAGATAAGGCATACCGTGATGCAACAGCTGGTTTGGCTGCCCCTGCACCTCATATTTCAGCTCACCCGGGTTGTAATCACTCCACTCCAGACTGGCGCGCGAGCCGATCACGCGAATGCTCTGGCTGTCCATCGAACCGGCATTGATCGATGACGCCCACATCCGCCCCACTGCGCCGTTTTCGTAGTGCATCAGCACCATAGCGTTGTCTTCCAGCGGTGCGCGTGACGGAATAAAACTCTGGCGGTCACACAGCAGCGACTTAATACGCATCTCCGGCAGCACCAGCTGCGAGATGTAATAAGTGTGAGTGGAGATATCGCCGAGCACGAAAGTCGGCCCGGCAATTTTCGGATCGACGCGCCACTTCTGCGCATCACTGAACTTATCTGCGCTGTCGCTGGCGCTGAAACCGTGGGTGTACTGCAGTTCGACCATGCGCACCTCACCGATCTCGCCTTTGGCGATCATCGCGCGCATCTGCATCAGCAACGGATGACCGGAGAAGCCATAAGTTACGCCGACAATCAGCCCGTTACGCTCCGCCAGCGCCTTGATTTCGCGCGCTTCTGCAGTGGTGAAAAACAGCGGCTTTTCACAGATCACATGGATACCGGCTTCCAGCGCCGCGCGGGTGATTTCATAGTGAGTGCCGTTTGGCGTGGCGACCGAGACCACTTCAACACCATCCTCCCGCTTCGCCTCTTCTGCCAGCAACTGGCGATAATCGTCGTAGCAGCGCTCTGGCGCGATACCCAGATTGACGCCAAAATCACGCCCGCGCGCGGCATCGATATCAAATGCGCTGGCGACCAGCTGATATGCGGTGTTATCACGCAACGCGCCAGTGCGATGTTTGTACCCGACCTGGCTCAGCCGTCCACCACCAATCATTGCCCAGCGCAGCGGACGCGGGATCTGTTTTTCACCATTAATCATTTGCGAACTCCTTTGTTATTTTTTTTGCACCCGGGTGCAATGCAGGGTAAAAGAGCGATTTTTACTTCTGATTTTTACTGGCAAAGCTACTGTAGTTATCCAGCGTCACCGTTTCATACGGGACCCAGTTATAGGGTTCGGTTTTTTTCTGTTCCAGCATTGCCTGCGCGACCTGCACGGCACCAATCGCCTGGCCTTTTGCATCCTGGAATACCGTCACCGCCATCTGGCCATTTTTGATGAACTGCAGGCCATCCGGGGTGCCATCGATACCGGCCACCAGCACGTTGCTGTTTTTCGCCTGACTCAGCGCCATAATCGCGCCAATTGCCATCTCGTCGTTATTGGCGGCAATAGCATCAATCGGACTGCCGTTCAGCAGCCAGCCGGACACCACGTCGACGGCTTCATTGCGCTGCCATTTGGCGGACTGTTTCTCCACCACTTTCATCTCTTTATGCTGCGCAATCACCGCTTCCACCGCGCGGGTACGCTCGCGCGCTTCTTCGTTCGACAGCGCGCCCATAATGATGGCGACATTGCCGCGATAGTGCATTTTCTTCGCCAGCGCTTCCATCTGCAGTTTGCCGCTCAGCGCGGAATCAGAACCGACATAGGCCATCCTGCCATCCAGCTTCACTTCCGGTTTACGGTTCACGAAGATCAGCGGGATATTCGCGCGTTTCGCCGCTTCCATCATTGGCCGTACGCCCTGAGTGTCGACCGGGTTGAGAATGATGGCGTCGACACCCTGGTTGATAAAATCGTCCACCTGCTGCACCTGCAAAGCCACATCCCCTTTGGCATCAGAGAACTGGCTGTTCATCCCCAGCGTTTTCAGTTCATTGATCATTTGCGTGCGCAGGATGGAGACGAAATTCAGATCGAAATTCGCCAGCGCCACACCGACGGTATACGTTTTTGCGTAAGCCGCACAGGTGATCAGCATGCTCAACGCAACCAACATTAACTTTATGATTTTCATCGTATTATCCTGTAGGGTAAGATTTTTTATTATCAGTAAAGTCAACAACTTACTTTTTTGCACCCGGGTTCAAAAATAAATAAACCGCTGATGTCGGTTTGTTCTTTTTCACTGCGCCCTAGCAACGAAGAATATTGAGCAAGGCGAAATCACAGTCAATCGGGGAAACATGAAAGTCAGGCGGTTGATCACAAAAAAGCAACAAAATATTGCATCCGGGTGCAAAAAAAAGGGCGACATAACATGTCGCCCGAAATCGGAAAATATCTGAAAGCCCCTTCAGGGATGACGCCACTCAATCGCTTACCCCCCGGAAATTGATCGGGTGGCGTCCCCGTCTGAACCATCGCGCTTGATGCGCAAATGAAATATAAATTCTAACAAACCAAAAATGGAACATTTAATTTTCATTTTGTAAGCCAGTTAAAACTATTTTTTCACCGCTAAAACGCACAACGATGACTACACTTTACAGAAAACCCTACCGTCACAGGATCAGATAAAAATTTCCAATCATTTTTATATGGAATTTTTATTTTTATTAAATTTTTAGTTAGAAATTAAATTTCAAAACTGGAGCGAGTATGTCCTGGTTACGTCTGTTACTCTCCACATTGTTTTTCTGCTTTTTTGCCAGCACCGCCGCCGCATCAGATAACCTGCTGATTAAAAATGGCTATCTTCTGACGATGCAACCCGGCGCAGCGGATCTGCCGCAAAGCGATATCCTGATCCGTGATAACCAGATTGCGCAGATTGGCCAGAATCTTTCCGCGCCGGATGCCCGAGTGATCGATGCCAGCGGCAAAATGGTACTGCCGGGTTTCGTTGATGCCCATTCCCACCTGTGGGTCACCACCATGCGCGGCCAGTTTCGTAATCAGCAGGGCAAATTTTTCCCGATCAGCAACCAGCTGGCACAGGTAATGCAACCGCAGGATATCTACAGCGCAATGTACAGCGGTGCACTGGAGCTGCTGCAGTCCGGTATTACCACCAGCGGCGATTTCTTTGACAATATCCATGGCCCGGCGTGGGGCGATGCAGGCTTGCGCGCCCTGAAGAACAGCGGTATCCGCGCCATTATGTATTACGGTGGCCCGGACAAAACCACGAAACATCCCATTGATCTCAGCCACCTTGGCCAGCTGGTGCAATACCACGACCCGCGCGTGCAGGTTGGTCTGGCCTGGCGACTGCCGCGCGACCTGAACAGTGACGCCAACTGGGCGCTGCGCAAACGTGAATATCAGTTCGCACGCGACCAGCAGTTGCCGGTTCAGGTGCATGTCAGCGGCGATGCCGACGCCATGTTTACTGCGCTGATTGATGGCAACTACCTCTCCCCTGCGGTCACCGTGGTGCATGCCACCGATGCCAGTGAACCGCAACTCGCAGCCCTGCAACGCGCGGGCGGCAGTCTGGCGCTGACGCCGCTCAGTGAGCAACGGGTGGGTTATGGTCTGACACGGCTTGACCGTTTCCGCAGCGTGGAGCGTCAGGGGCTGGGCATTGATGGTAATCCGCTGGCAGGCAGCGCCGATATGTTCGCCAGTATGCGGCTGGCGGCGCTGACCTTAAGCGGGGCAAAGCGGGATGAAGCGAATGTCGATCCGCGTCAGCTGCTGGATCTGGCGACACGGCGCTCAGCACAGGCGCTGGGACTGGGCGCCGTGACCGGCACACTTGAAACCGGGAAACGTGCGGATATCCAGATCATTAACCCTGCCGCGCTGAATCTTAGCGGTTTCGGCGGCGGCGATCCGGCAGCGCTGCTGGTCTACTCGGCACGACCAGAGAATGTCGAGACCGTGATCGTTGATGGCAGAATCATTAAGCATAACGGCAAAATGCAGGGGGTCGATATGGCGCAGGTGCTGGCGGAGGCGCGCACATCTGCGCAGGGGATGCTGGGACGGGCGCAGTTGCAGGTGGATTAGAAGGCACGATACTCACCCTGGCCTTTCCCCTGCACCGCAGGGGAAAGGCTTTTTGATCACTGATTCGCAGGCGTTTTCAGCTTATCACTCGCGCCCGTCTGCTTGCGCAGTTCTGCAACCTGTTGCGGCGTCACTTCACTGCCCTTATTCCCCCAGCTGCTGCGCACATAGTTCAGCACTTCCGCGATCTGCTGGTCATCCATTTTCCAGTCAAACGCAGGCATCCCGGCCGCCGTCTGGCGTTCCTCAGTATGTGGCGCACGCGCGCCGCGCAGCATGGCGTGGATCATATTGGTCGGATCCTGTTGCATGGCATTATTACCCGCAAACGCCGGCACCATCCCTGTGATCCCCTCACCCTGCAAGCCATGACAGGCCGAGCAGTTCACTTCATAGCTCAGCGCAGCATGGTCATAACGCGCTTTCTCCATGGTGAAACCCTGCGGTGCAGGCGTAGCGGAAGCCGGAACACCACGTAAATAAGTGGCAATCGCCTGCAGATCGTCAGGCGTGAAATATTGTGTGGAATGCTCCACCGCTTCCGCCATCGGGCCTGCTGCCACGCTGTCGCCGTTTGAGCCGGTTTTCAGATATTCCGCCACCTGTTGATTGCTCCAGTTGCCGATACCGGCATGGGGATTCGGCGTAATATCCGGTGCATACCAGTCGCCAAGCGAACCGCCCTGCAGATAGCCATCACTGACTTCTCCTCCCAGCAGATTGCGCGAGGTATGGCAGACGCTGCAGTGCGCCGGGCCATCGACGATATATTTGCCACGGTTCCACACGGCATCCTGCGCAGGATCGGCAGCAAAGCGGCTGTTATCAAAAAACAGCAGGTTCCAGCCCATCATCGCCAGACGAATGTTATACGGGAAATGCATCCCGGCATTTTCGTCGATTTTACGGCTAACGGCAGGCATCGTGGACATATACGCCCACAGATCGTGCATCTCAGCATCGCTGATTTTGGTGTACGCGGTATACGGCATCGCCGGATACAGGAAGCCGTGATCGCCGCGCCCCTGACGCACCGCATTAAAGAAATCGCGCTCCGTCATATTGCCGATGCCGGTCTCTTTATCAGGCGTGATATTGGAAGTCAGCAGCGCACCAAACGGCGTATCGATCTTATAGCCGCCGGAAAAATCACTCTGGTGACAGGCTGCGCAGTCCGCCAGTCGCATCACATACTCACCACGCTGAATCGCCGCCTGATCGGTGCTGCGGAAATCCGCCAGTTTCACCTGATCGTCAGCCACCGAGGAGCGCGAGCTGTCCAGCACCAGCCACAGCCGACCACTGATGCCAATCCCCGCCACCACCGCCAGTGCGGCAAGACCATAGGTGATCTTCTTGCTCTTTTTCATCGTTATGCCCCCACCAGCGGCGCCGGATTTTTCACATACGACTGGTGAATCGCCTGTGCCGCACGGATCGCCAGCGCGCCCACGGTGACGGTCGGGTTGTAGCCGCCGTTATTCGGGAACGCCGATGCGCCGACGACAAACAGGTTGTGCGCATCCCAGCTCTGCAGATACGGATTCAGCGCCGATGTGGTCGGGTCAGCGCCCATCACCGCGCCGCCAATGGTATGGGAGCTGTGCTGCATATAGGGGTTCCAGCTCTTCTCTGACTGGTTATCCACCATCAGATGCTGGCCGCCGGTCTGCTTCATGATTTCCACCGCCCGCTCAGTGACATAGTTCGCCATCCTGATGTCGTTCCGGTTCCAGTCGAAGGTCATACGCAGCAACGGCTGACCATGGCGGTCTTTGTAACGCGGGTCGAGATCGAGGTACGCCTCACGCACCGGCATCGAGGTGCCCTGGCAGAAGATGGTGGCGGCGGTCTGGTAGTCGCGGGCGTAGCCCGCTTTCCACTCACTGCCTCAGCGTTTGGTGCCCGGGCGCAGCGCATTCATATTCTGAATCGGACGGCCATTGGTGTTGAAGCCCATAATCCCCGCGCCGCCAATAAAATCGAGATTGCTGTGATCGAAGTTATCGCCGTTGAAATCATCGATCTGCACCGCCAGCGCACCGCCGCCAATAAACGGATTCATATGCTCGCCGTCAAAGAAGCCGGTAACGGTGGAACAGGTCTGGTAGTTATAGTTACGGCCAATGGTGCCTTTGCCGGTCTGTGGATCGTATTTCTCACCTATATCCGACAGCAGCATCAGGCGCACATTGTCCATCTGATAGGCGGTGATACAGACGATATCCGCGGGCTGGAAACCTTCGACGCCATCGCGGGTGATAAATTTCACCCCTTTCACCGTCCTGCCATCGTCATGCTTCACCGCGTGCAGCACTTCGGTTTCAGTCAGCAGGGTGAAGTTTTTGCGCCGCATCAGTGCTGGCAGAATGCAGGCCTGCGGCGATGATTTCGAGAAGTTGCCGCAGCCATGGAAATCGCAGAAGCCGCAGTAGGTACACGGCCCCATGGTGACACCAAGCGGATTGACATAGGCCTGAGAAATATTGCCCGCCGGAATAGTAAACGGGTGATAGCCCATCTGCTCCGTGGTCTGGCGATACTTGCGCATCCAGTGGGTATCTTTCAGCGGCGGCGTCGGGTAATCGCGCGAGCGCGGCCCTTCAAAAATATTGCCACCGGGTTGCGGCTGACCATTGAGATTACCGGCGATGCCCGACGTTCCGGCAATGCGTTCAAAGCGGTCATAAAAAGGCGCCATCTCATCATAGGTCACGCCCCAGTCCTGCAGTTGCAGTCCTTTCATTTTCGCCGCGCCGTAGCGTTCACGGGTCTGCGTCGCCACTTCAAAATCCCACGGCGAGAAACGCCATGACATGCCCGCCCAGTGAGTACCCGCACCGCCCACGTTCCAGCCAAACTGGAATGCCGACCAGTTACGTACTGGTGCCGCATCCTGGCCGCGGTGATTGCGGAAAGTCGTGGTTTCCACGCTCATCGGCTGCATAATTTTACGCCGCGTGTGCCAGCGCAGTTCGTCAGGGTCAACGGCGGGCGGGAAATCGGTTGAAGTATCACGCCATGCGCCACGCTCAATCCCCACCACATTCAGTCCGGCACGCGTCAGCTCTTCCGCCATCACGGAGCCAGCCCAACCCATCCCGACGATCACCACGTCGGTTTTATTTCTTATTTGCGACATTGACTCTGCTCCGGGAATTAATTGTCAGGGATCAGGCTGACAGGAATTAACGCTAAATTTTCATTGCGACGGTCGATATACGGACGATAGTCATAACGTGCCCCCGGAAAACCAATCATTTTCCAGCCTGCCATATTTTTATTGCCACCATAAATTGGATCAGCCAGATAACCTTCGCGTGCGTTCTGCAGCATTAATTCAAAAAATGCCTGACTGTTAACCTCTGCGCCTAAATTAATTTTCCCGTCTTCCATTGCCGTCAGGAAGTGATCGATCTGTTCCGCATTTAACTGATGAAAGGGATGCTGATAGTGCTGCTGCGCCCAGTTTTCCAGCGCGTTTAATCCCGTCATATAGCGTTCAACCGGCGGCGCGAGAAATTGTGGGCTGCCCATCAGCTGCTCTTCATTTTCCGGTTGCAGCGGTCCCGCAAGATAGAGCGCCGCGCCAGTACCATAATCCCCGGCCAGTTCACCATCGAGAAACTCGATGCAGCCCGCTTCGCTGGCGGACGGGCCATGTTCATCTGCCGGGATTAGCCGGTCAAAAATCGCAGCGAGGTTCTTACGATGCGTTTCATTGGTCAGTACCCGGTAGCCTTCCTGCAACGCCGGTTGCGGCAGATGATCGGCATTCATCGCAGTCTCCAGCGGCACATTTTTCAGTTCCGCCGCCCGCAAATTGGGCGCAACAGCCAGTGACGCCACCAGAGAACTCAGCGAAAATATCGCTTCTCTACGGTTCATAGTGATTTCCTTTATTGCACGACATGCTTTAATGATGCGATCCCTGCGCCAGTGCAAAAGGGAATATCCCCGGCGACCGGCAATAAGGGATCGCCCCTGTCAGAAAACAAGGTTTCTTCGTTCTGATGAACGTATTAATCCTGCAGCGAAATAATCCGCCGCATATCATTACACCCGAGGAAATAAAGCGATAAGATTACCGGCAGCATAATAGCGACCAATAACAGGACTGGATGACACGCTGCTTCCCGGTAATAAATTATTATAATTTTTTTATCATGATTATTACCGCGGCGTTCGTTGCGCCGCGGTTATCTGACACAGATTTACTGCTGCCCTTTCAGATGAGACTGCCTGACTCGCAGTTCACCCCGTTGCCAGTCGCCTTCACGCGTCGCTTTGCCATCAATCAGACGATTCAGCGCTTCATGAATGATCCTGTCCATGCCCTGACTAAACGACGTCAGTTTCCACGCACTGGCTTCATCAATATCATCGAAGCCGACAATCGCCACACGACCACTCTTGCCACAGTCACGCAGCGCTTCCAGCGCACCGATGGCCAGAATGTCGTTTTCGCAGAACATCGCATCGACACACTCCCGCTCACTGACGGTGTTCAGATACTGCGTCATCTGCTGGTAACCCAGCTCGCGTTCATAATGTCCGGCGATCAGATGCACATCCAGCGGCTTGCCTGCCGCGCGTAAGGCATCCTGATAGCCCTCCAGTCGCAGCAGGTGATGACTGCCGGTATCCGGCCCGGTCATATAGCCGAAACGCTGGTAACCCTGCGCCAGCAGCAGCTCACCAATCTGCCGTCCGGCGGCGAAGCCATCGATATTCACGGCATCAATATCTTCATCCGGCGCATCGTTGTGACGGCACACCTGCACCAGCGGAATATCGTGCAACTCACGGGCCACCCTGATCAGCTCATCGGTCAGGATAGTGCCGATAAACAAAATGCCATCCACCTGCAGCTGGTCAGCCATTGCCATCACCGACTGGTAATGCCGGCCTTCGGTCACATTGAGCAGCAACGCCATATAGCCACGCGCCTGCAACTGCCGGGTGACCACATCCAGCACCAGCGTCGAATGCGGGTTTTTCATCTGATCGATGGCGACACCAATAATCTGCGTGCGCTTCTGCGACAGACTGCGCGCCAGCAGATTGGGCCGGTAACCCAGCTCTTTCGCGATTGCCAGCACCTGCTTGCGTGCGTTATCCGATATCGATGCGCCAGGCGTAAAGGCGCGCGACACCGTCCATTTCGACACCCCGGCCAGTCGCGCCACATCACTGGCAGTGGCTTTCCGGCGTGGTGTATGTTCGGCTTTTTTGCTCATGTTCCCTGCGTTCCGCTGTTTTGCTTCGTCGACTGCTACATTGAACGCGAAACACGGGGGAAAATAAACGTTAGTCAGGCATATTCAGTGATTTAAAGACCACAATGTGATCATTGCCAAAGAGTTGTTGCGATTATGTTGTCATTTGCACCCGATTGCAAATACTTTATGCAACCGGGTGCAATACAAAAGCGATCGGTGCCGCCGGTTTCTGCGGGTCTTGCTTATCCTCCCCCCTGCCACTAATGAAGCGATGCCACGCAAATGTGGTGGCATCGCGTGGTGCGATGTTATCCCAGCACTCTGGTGACACAGCGTTTAAAGATTTTGACTCCCGTTTCCAGCGAACTGAGATCGAAACGCATCTCCGGATGATGTAAACCCGGCGTCAGATTGGTGCCCAGCCCCCAGAAACCGGCTTTGATGTCCGGGCACTGGCGGGGATAGTGGAAGAAGTCTTCGCTGCCTGGCGTGGTTTTTGCGCCCGTCAGTCCGGCATCGCCCAGCACATCGACAATGGCTTCGCTAATCAGTGCGGTCATTTCCGGGTGAATTTCTGCCGCAGGCATCTCTTTCATCACCACCACTTCCGCCGTCGCGCCCAGCGCCGCGACACTGTGCTCAATCGCCCGCTGCACCTGTGCTTTCAGCTCGTCCATTGGCGCATTGGTGGCACTGCGTAAATCCCAGACCACACGCGCCACATCGGGAATGGAATTGGTGACGCCCGCATCACACAGGAAACGCGTCGCTTTGGCGCTCCAGGTTAAACCGGGCGACAGATGCAGGGCATTCACCGCCTGTACTGCAGCAACCGCGGCATCCAGCGCGTTCACACCGAGATGCGGCCGCGCGGCGTGGGAGGTGACGCCTTTGATCGTCGCTTCCAGCGTACTGCAGGCTGAATAGAGCATCGCTGGCACCGCTTCGCCGACACTGCACTCTTCTGCCGGACGCAGATGGAAACCGAGCAGCATATCGACATCCTGCAGCGCGCCACCGGCCACCATCGCCAGGGCTCCGGTGCCCAGCTCTTCCGCTGGCTGGAAAATCAGTTTCAGCCGCCCTTTTTTCACCAGTCCCTGCTGCATCACTTCCTGCGCGGTGGTCAGCACCACCGATGAATGCGCATCATGGCCGCAGGTATGACGCGCACAGGCGACGCCATCAATCACATGGCCCAGCGCATCCATATCGGCACGCAGCGCCAGCACCGGGCCGGGTACGCCACTATCCAGCTCCGCCACGATCCCCGTGGTCTGGTGAATATTGCGTGTGACCTGATACCCCGCCTGCTCCAGCGCATCTGCCAGATAGGCCGAGGTTTTAAACTCCTGAAAACCCAGTTCAGGAATTTCATGTAAGTAGTGATAGTGTTCCAGAACATTCGACACAGCGTAAATCTCCTTCTTCAGGCAAAAAAGCGCATGACAAACATGGCGATGGCAGCATTAAGAATGCTGGTCAGCATCAGCAGCGGCCAGTATTTTTTCGGTACATCGGACACGCCCAGCAGACGTCCCATATATTGCAGCTGCGACCCCATCAGAAAGATCGCGGGCGCAAGAATGGTGATATCGCTGCCGGTCAGCACGCCTTTGGTCAGCAGGCTGACCGCCACCCCGGTGCCCGCAGAAGAGGAGAGCCAGGCCGTCAGCAGTACGGTAATCGCCTCACCAGGTAAGCCGAACAGCCCCATCACCGGCGCAAAGATCTGTCCCACCACGCCCATCACACCGAGCAGATTCAGCACTTCGGCGATGACATACGCCATCAGCACATTCGGCAGCAAATTATGAATGGCAATATGGAACCCTTTGCGCGCGCCGGTGACAAAAATATCGAACGGATTATTGCTGCTGTTAACCTGAGTATTATTCGCCATGCCGCGAATTCAGATAATAAGTGCAACGCTTGGTCATGTGGATGGAGGGACGGTTAGCTACCGATAAGCTATCCTGC
>NZ_CBFFRK010000079.1:0-20554 GCF_965644245.1 Erwinia sp. V71 | reverse complement strand
GTTCCGGCAGCCTTCAGTGGTCTTTGCAGAGTTAAGACAGGCGGCTTAGCGTTGCACTTCGAACTTGAATCCGCCAACCACAACAACTATAGAAGGTAGTTATCATGGCTGATCAGGATTCTAATTCAGTTACCACTGAAGAAAAAGTCACACCATCAATAATTCGTCGTTATAAAGTGAGTTATGCGAGGCAGTATCCAGATTATAAATTAATACCGTCAATAATATTGAAAGGGCAATGGTTATCTGCCGCAGGTTTTACCCCCGGTACGGCAATCGATGTGCGGGTGATGAATCGGTGTCTGGTGCTGAGCGTCAGAGAGGCAGAACAGGAAGAAGCCGAGGTTATTCAGTTACTGCGCAAACTTCCGGTTCGTAAGCAAAAACAGGCCGCAGACTTTATTACGATGCTGGCAGGGAAGCGCGCCAGCTGAAGCTATTCGCGTTCTGAGCCTGACCGGAAAGCATGAGTCACAGGGAGTCAGCGAAACTGAACGACTCCCTGCTTGTTACGCCACTGCGCCCGGACGCACACCCAGAGTATGACAAATGGCATAGCTCATTTCCGCGCGATTCAGGGTGTAGAAGTGGAAGTCTTTCACACCTTCGCGGCTGAGGATTTTCACCATATCCATCGCCACATTCGCGCCGACCATCTTGCGTGTCTCAGGGTCATTATCCAGCCCTTCAAACATCGCCGTCATCCAGCCTGGCACGCGCACGTTGGTCATCGCAGCGAAACGCTGCAACTGTTTAAAGTTAGAGACCGGCAGAATGCCTGGTACGATTTCGACATCAATCCCGGTCGCCACGCAGCGATCACGGAAACGCAGGTAGCTTTCGACATCAAAAAAGAACTGGGTAATCGCGCGGTTAGCACCCGCATTGATTTTACGTTTCAGGTTAATCAGGTCAGCCTGCGCGCTTTTCGCTTCCGGATGCACTTCCGGGTAAGCGGCAACAGAAATATCGAAGTCTCCGACCTCTTTCAGCAACGCCACCAGGTCTGCACCATACATTTCTGGTTTGCCGCTACCGGGCGGTAAGTCGCCGCGCAGCGCGACGATATGACGAATGCCGTTGTCCCAGTAATCTTTCGCGATAGTGCGCAGCTCATCACGCGTGGCATCAATACAGGTCAGATGCGGTGCGGCTTCCAGGCCGGTACGATCTTTAATGCCTTTGATAATGCTGTGCGTACGGTCACGCTCACCGGAGTTGGCGCCGTAAGTCACGGAAACGAATTTCGGTTTCAGGCTGCTGAGGCGATCGATAGAGTTCCACAGGGTTTCTTCCATTTCGCTGGTCCGCGGCGGGAAAAACTCAAAAGAGACATTAATCTGCCCGTTCAGCTCTGCCAGACTCTGGTTCAGCGCTTCGCGCTGGTTGGCGTGGAAAAAACTCATATCGGTGACCTCATCAGTCGCTGTATTAGTCGTGAGTATAGTAGACAAAATAAAACGTCTATCCATTTAGACGTCCAGACATTCAAAATGAACGATTCTGCTCAAAGCGTCAACAGAAAAATGATCAACCTGCGTGACAAATCCTCATTCAATATGAAGGAAATTCATGATGGAACGTTCATAAAAAACGGCAGTACAGATGAGTAAGTTAAGACGAAAACTGGCAGGACGGTATATTTCGATGAATGCGCGGTTTTTATACACCAGTCAGTGACGAAAAAAGGTGATTTCAGTCTGCTAACACCCCCCGGGCACGAAGCCCCTGGCAGCAACGCATAAGTCTGACGCACAGGGAACACGGTCAGCGGAGGAAAGCGTCCCGCGCCATGGACGGCGCGGGCCGAGCGGTCAGGGATGACGAAAAGCGACTTTCCGTAGCTGACCGTGTTCCCTGAGCAGGCCTGGGACTAACAGCAACATCCCAGTACAGGCAAAGCACCAGACGCGATGCTGTGGCAGATTAGCCGGATCAACCCGGCTATTAAAAAGATTACAACAGCTGCGCCAGCCGGTTAATATCCGACTGAATCGCCCCGGCGGTCACATCACGTCCCGCGCCCGGGCCACGGATCACCAGCGGATTATCACGATACCAGCGGCTCTCAATGGCAAACACGTTATCGCACGGCAGCAGCGCCGCCAGCGGATGTTCCGGGCGCACGGCCTCAACACCCACCCGCGCTTTACCATTCGCATCAAAACGCGCCACATAACGCAGCACCAGTCCCATTTCCTGGGCCGCTTCCAGTCGCTGCACCATCTGTTCGTTCAGCGCGTCGCCATTCTCAAAGAAGTGGTCAATCGAATCACTTTCACAGCCCGCAGGCACCAGCGACTCCACCCGCACCTGATCCGGTTCGATGTCATAGCCCGCTTCACGCGCCAGAATCACCAGCTTGCGCATCACGTCCTGACCAGAAAGGTCAACACGCGGATCAGGTTCCGTCAGTCCCTGCTGCCACGCCTGATCCACCAGCTCAGTAAACGGCACCGAGCCATCAAACTGCAGGAACAGCCAGGAAAGCGTGCCGGAGAAAATCCCGCTGATCGCCAGAATGCTGTCGCCACTCTCACGCAGGTCACGCACGGTATGGTTAACCGGCAGCCCCGCGCCTACCGTGGTGTTATACAGCCAGTGACGACCAGTTTTGGTAAAGGCATCACGCACCTGTCGCCAGTGGTGGCCCGCAGAAGAACCGGCCACTTTATTGGCGCTGATGACATGGAAACCGTAGCTGGCGAAATCGAGGTACTGATCCGCCAGCGGCTCACTGGCCGTGACATCCAGCACCACCAGATCGTCAAACGGATGCGCACGCATCCACAGGAACAGCGACTCTTCGTCGCGTTCTACCGCTTCATCTTCAAAGAACGCCAGCGCGCGACTGGCATCCAGTCCATCGTAACTCAGCAGGCTGCGGCGGCTGTCCACCACCCCGGCCAGCACAAATTCAAAACCGGTACGTGCCGACAGGGTTTCGTGCTCGCGGGAAAACAGTTCCAGCCAGCGTGAACCGATATTGCCTTTGCCGAACAGCATCAGACCAATGCGTTTTTCCGCACGGAACAGTGACTGATGCAGTCCCTGGATAACATGCTCCGTCGGCCCGACGCGCAATACCGCCACCAGGCTGATGCCCTCTTCCGACTGCCAGACAAACTCCACTGGCTGGTCTTTAATCTGCTGCCAGAAGCGATGGCTGTGCAGCGGATTACGGCTGACACCCGCACCGACCAGCGCCACCAGCGCCATGCCGTCGCGCAGCTGCAGATGGCCCGGCAGTGCCGCGTCCTGCAGAATCGCCAGCGCGCTGTTCACCACTTCAGAGGTGTAGCACAGCTGGATAAGGTTGCGGTCAGGATGAATACCGGTTGCCAGTGGCCGCACCTGCGCCCGTTTCAGCAACAGGTCGAGCTCTTTCTGCAGCGTAACGAAATCGTGTTGTGGCGGCACCTGGAACTCAATCAGGCAAACATCATCATGGCTGGTGACGATACGCGCACCGGTTCCCGATGCCAGCACACGCTCAATGCGTGTCGATCCCTGCTCCGGCTGATAGCTGCAGCGCAGTTGCAAATCGATATCACTGCCGGACACCGGCTGCAGGGTGCGAGCGTGCAGCACCGGCGCGGCTAAACGCGCCAGTTCGCTGGCTTCGTCGAGGCGCAGCAGCGGCAGCAGGCAGGCATCTTTGACTTTACGCGGGTCGGCACTGTACACCCCGGCAACATCACTCCAGATAGTGACGCGCGACACACCCGCCAGCGCACCAATCTGCGTGGCAGAGTAGTCCGAGCCGTTACGTCCCAGCAGCACCGTTTCACCCGCGTCGTTACGACTGATAAAACCGGTCACCACCAGGCGCTGATGCGGATGCTGAGCCATCAGCTGCTGCAACAGCGGCCAGGATTTGCCTTCATCCACTTGTGGTTGTGCAGCGCGTTCAGCGCGCAGGAAACTGCGCGCATCCAGCCAGGCAGCATCCATATCACGACTTTTCAGCACCGCTGCCATCAGGCGCGCCGACCACACCTCACCATGGCCGACCACTTCTGCGTAGACCGCATCGGTGATCGCGCCATCCAGCAGCGCCGCCAGTTTTTCCAGATCCTGAATAAACGCATTCAGCAGAGGTTCCGCCTCTTCAGCAGACAGCAGACCGGTGATCAGCTCGCTCTGATAACGACGCAGCGCCTGTTGCACCTGATGTGCTGACAGACGATCGCTCTGGCTCAGTTTCAGCCAGTTAATCAGCTGATTCGTGGTGCTACCGGCGGCGGAAACCACCATCAGGTCGCCCGGCTGACTGTAATCCGCCATAATGCCGGCCACGCGCAGATAACATTTAGGGTCAGCAAGGCTGCTGCCGCCAAATTTATGCAACTGTCGCGCGTTCTGCGTCCCTGCTACTGCTGAAATGCTCATGATTACCTCTCGGCCGCAACCCGGAATGCATTATCCAGATCGGCTATTAAATCTTCGTGATCCTCAATTCCGACAGAAATACGCAGCAGCGTTTCTGAAATGCCCGCTTCAGCGCGTGCCTGCGCTGACATGCCCGCATGGGTCATGGTCGCGGTATGAGAAATCAGACTCTCCACACCACCCAGCGATTCCGCCAGAGTAAATAATTCCAGCGCTTTCAGGAAGCGACGCAGCGTCTGCTCATCGCCATCCAGCTCAAAACTTAACATCGCGCCGAAGCCGCGTTGCTGACGCAGCGCATATTCGTGCCCGGCATTTTCCGGCAGGGAAGGATGATACAGCTTTTTCACCAGCGGTTGTTGTTTCAGATAATCGACAATCGCCAGCGCATTACGCTGTGCCGCCGCCATACGTGGCGCCAGCGTGCGCAGGCCACGCAGCAGCAGATAGCTGTCGAACGCTGCGCCGGTCACGCCAATATTGTTCGCCCACCACGCCAGCTCGGTGGCGGTTGCCGCGTCTTTGGCAATCACTGCGCCCGCCACCACATCAGAGTGACCATTGAGGTATTTGGTACAGGAGTGGAGCACCAGATCCGCACCCAGCGCCAGCGGGTTCTGCAACGCCGGGCTGAGGAAGGTGTTATCCACCACGCTGACAGCACCGGCGTCACGTGCGGCTTTACAGATGGCAGCGATATCCACCACGCGCAGCAGTGGGTTGCTCGGGCTTTCGATCAGCACCAGCTTCGGCTTCTCCGCCAGTGCCGCCTGCAGTGCCGCCGCATCATTCTGATCAACAAACTTCACGCGATACGCACCGCGTTTGCTCTGGCTGTCAAACAGGCGATAGCTGCCGCCGTAGCAGTCATGCGGCGCCACCAGCAGATCGCCAGGCTTCAGGAACACCGTACACACCAGATGAATCGCCGACATCCCGGTATTGGTCATCACCGCACCTGCGCCGCCTTCCAGCTCAGCTAAGGCACGCTGCACTACATCACGGGTCGGGTTACCACGCCGCGAATAGTCATGGGCGCGCGGCTCATTGAAATCGGTAAAGTTGTAGGTACTGGAGAGGTGAATCGGTGGGACAACGCAGCCATATTGCTCGTCATCATTCAAACCGCTGCGTACTGCGATGGTTGCCTGTTTACGCGTCATGGTGCTCACTGTTCCTGACTGAATTAAAAAGAGAGTGACAGGATAGCATCAATGAATTGGACGTCAATACATCTGGACATCTAAATGTCTTTGCGTATAGATTGAGCAAAGACGCAATACCCGCTAAGATTACGCGGTATAGGTTGCTCACTATTTGATATCTGACAGCTGAAACTGACATTTATTAGTGAGTAGCGGCAACATCGGGCATAATTAGCCGGTTTTCGGCAATTTCACGATTAAATGACAATGATTAAGGTAACCCATGGCTGAATGGAATGGCGAATATATCAGCCCTTACGCTGAGCACGGTAAGAAGAGCGAGCAGGTTAAGAAAATTACCGTTTCTATCCCTCTGAAAGTACTGAAGATTTTAACTGACGAGCGTACTCGTCGCCAGGTGAACAATTTACGCCACGCGACCAACAGTGAACTGCTGTGCGAAGCTTTCCTGCACGCGTTTACCGGTCAGCCGCTGCCGGATGATGTGGATTTACGCAAAGAGCGTAGCGATGAGATCCCGGAAGAAGCGAAAGTGATTATGCGTGAACTGGGTGTTGATCCCGATACCTGGGAGTATTAAGCCGCTTTCAGCCATAAAAAAACCCGGCCTGAGCCGGGTTTTTTATGCCAGTGCCACCGCGAAGGCAACACTGAACAGGCATTCTTATTTGCTGCCTGGGATGCTGAAACGCTTGTTGAAGCGGTCAACACGGCCACCGGTGGCAACATCACGCTGCTTACCAGTGAAGAATGGGTGGCATGCACCACACACGTCCAGGTTCAGATCGCGACCCACGGTAGAGCGGATTTTGATTTCGTTACCGCAAGAACATTTTGCAGTAATTTCAGCGTATTTTGGGTGAATATCTTTCTGCATGGGAAACCTCTGTTAAGGCCGTGTCGCTCTCCCGTGCCAGGATATTTCCTGCACCGGCACCACACGAAGATTAAAAAATTGAGTGTCATTGATACTGAAAATGCGGTATCAAAGGCGGCGAACTATACAGAAAATCGCCAGCTGGTGCAATCGGAACCGCACATTTCAGGCGACACAGTGTACACTATCTCGTCATTTTATTCACCCGGATGAATTCATGCCCGTTGTTCAGGTCGCCCTTCCCGTTCCGCTTGCCCGCAACTTTGATTATCTGCTGCCCGCCCATTTTCAGGTGGTGCCCGGCGCACGCGTCAGTGTGCCCTTTGGTCAGCGCAAAGCGATTGGCATTGTGGTGGCGATCAGCGAACACAGCGAATTCCCCCTCGACCAGTTGAAAAGCGTGCACGATGTGCTGGATGACCGTTCACTGTTCTCCGCGTCACTGTGGCGCATCCTGCTGTGGGCGGCGGACTACTATCACTATCCGTTAGGTGAAGTGCTATTTCACGCCATTCCGGTACTGCTGCGGCAGGGGAAAGCGGCGAAAGAGACGCCGCTGTGGCAGTGGTCGCTCAGCGAACAGGGGCGTGCCACTACACCAGATAGCCTGAAACGCGCGCCAAAACAGCAGCAGGCACTGGCGGCGTTGCTGCAGCGCCCGGTCTATCGCCATGAAGTCACGCAACAGGGTCTGACCGATGCCACCCTGCAGGCCATGCGCGCCAAAGGTTTATGTGAACTGCGCGAGCATCAGCGTGCCGCGCAGGACTGGCGCGCCAGCTTTGCGGTAAAAGGCGAACGCCTGCGCCTGAATACTGAACAGGCTACCGCCGTTGGCGCGATTCGCAGCGAAGACGATCACTTCGCCGCCTGGCTGCTGGCCGGCATCACCGGCTCCGGCAAAACCGAGGTCTATCTCAGCGTGCTGGAAAACGTGCTGGCCAGTGGCCGCCAGGCGCTGGTGATGGTGCCGGAAATCGGCCTGACGCCGCAGACCATCGCCCGTTTCCGTGAACGTTTCGATGCGCCGATTGAGGTGCTGCACTCGGCACTGAATGACAGCGAACGTCTGGCGGTCTGGCTGCGCGCGCGCAGTGGCGAAACCGCGATTGTGATCGGCACGCGTTCCTCACTGTTTACCCCGTTCGCCCGGCTTGGCGTTATCGTCATCGACGAAGAACACGATGCGTCCTATAAGCAGCAGGAAGGCTGGCGCTACCAGGCGCGCGATCTGGCGGTGTTCCGTGCACGCGAAGAGGACATTCCGATTGTGATGGGCTCAGCGACCCCGGCGCTGGAAACCCTGCAGAATGTGCAAAGCGGCAAGTATCGCCAGCTGAATCTCAGTAAGCGCGCGGGCAATGCACGCCAGGCGACACAACAGCTGATCGATCTCAAAGGCGTGAAGCTGCAGGGTGGCCTCGCTCCTGCGCTGATCAGTAAAATTCGTCAGCATCTGCAGGCTGATAATCAGGTGCTGCTGTTTCTCAACCGCCGCGGCTTCTCGCCTGCGCTGCTGTGCCACGAATGCGGCTGGATTGCGGAATGCCAGCGCTGCGATCACTATTACACGCTGCACCAGCAGCAGCGCCAGCTGCGCTGCCACCATTGCGACAGCCAGCGCCCCATTCCTCATCACTGTCCGCAGTGCGGCTCCACTAACCTTGTTCCGGTCGGACTGGGCACCGAGCAGCTGGAGCAAAATCTGGCCGCGCTGTTCCCCGGTGTGCCGTTATCGCGCATTGACCGTGATACCACCAGCCGTAAAGGCGCGCTGGAGCAACAACTGAATGAAGTCCATCGAGGTGGCGCACGTATCCTGATTGGTACGCAGATGCTGGCGAAAGGTCACCACTTCCCCGACGTCACGCTGGTGTCGCTGCTGGATGTCGATGGCGCGCTGTTCTCCGCCGATTTCCGCTCGGCGGAGCGTTTTGCCCAGCTGTATATCCAGGTGGCCGGCCGCGCCGGACGTGCTGGCAAGCAGGGCGAAGTGTTATTGCAGACGCATCACCCTGACCATCCGCTACTGCAAATCCTGCTGCATCATGGCTATGACGCCTTTGCCCGGCAAACCCTGCAGGAGCGCAAAACCGTATTTCTGCCGCCATTTACCAGCCATGTGCTGTTCCGTGCAGAAGATAATGATAACCAGCAGGCCGCCGCCTTCCTGCAGCAACTGCGCAATCTGCTGGAAGCCAGTCCGTTGAAAGACGACGCGCTATGGGCGATGGGGCCGGTGCCTGCGCTGCTGGCGAAACGCAGCGGACGCTATCGCTGGCAGCTGCTGTTACAGCATCCGTCACGTGCGCTGTTACAGCGTCTGCTGAAAAGCAGCCTGCCGCTGGTTGGCACGCTGCCGCTGGCGCGCAAGGTGAAATGGACGCTCGACGTCGACCCTACCGAAAGCTGATCGCTTCCTCCCTGTGCGAAAGGTTGTGCGAGCAGGATCGAAAAAAGTCGCACAAGTCACAATTTTTATGCAAATTAAGTAACAGCACCCGGGCACAATCTGATAAGAATGTGATAACTCTGCGCCAGTGACCCTACTGGCAGCAGGGTCTTGATCCACAGAAGAATATTCCAGTTAGTCAGGCCAGCTCTGCTGGCGTGAGGAGAGAAGCGTTGGAGCACAATAAAGAGACAGCGGCAGCCACGATGAAAGATGTGGCTGAAAGAGCAGGCGTATCAACGGCCACCGTGTCACGCGCACTTATGAATCCGGAAAAGGTCTCCGCAGCCACACGTCAGAAAGTTGAACAGGCCGTGATCGACGTGGGCTACTCACCACACGCGCTGGCGCGCAATGCCAAACGCAGCGAGTCGCGCACCATTCTGGTGATTGTGCCGGATATCTGCGATCCCTTTTTCAGTGAAATTATCCGCGGTATTGAAACCACGGCGGCGCAGGAAGGCTATCTGGTGCTGATTGGCGATTGTGCTCATCAAAATCAGCAGGAGAAATCCTTTCTTAATCTGATGCTGACGCGCCAGATTGATGGCATGGTGCTGCTCGGTTCCCAGCTGCCGTTCGATACCGGTGTGGAGGAGCAGCGCAGCCTGCCGCCAATGGTGATGGCGAACGAATTTGCCCCGGAGCTGGAACTGCCGACGGTGCATATCGATAACCTGACGGCCGCCTTTGAAGCCGTCAATCATTTGTATCAGCTGGGGCACCGCCGGATTGCCTGTATCGCCGGGCCGGAAACCATGCCACTCAGTCACTACCGCCTGCAGGGCTATATTCAGTCGCTGCGGCGTAACGGTTTGACGGTGGCGCCGGAATATATCGTGCGCGGCGATTTTACCTTTGAAGCGGGTGCAATGGCGCTGAAACAGCTGATGACGCTGCCGCAGCCGCCGGATGCACTGTTCTGTCACAGCGATATTATGGCACTGGGCGCTCTGTCTCAGGCCAAAACGCTGGGGCTACGCGTCCCGCAGGATTTGTCGCTGGTTGGCTTTGATGATATCGAACTCGCCCGCTACAGTGATCCCCAGCTCACCACCGTCGCACAGCCGCGTTTCGCCATTGGCCGCGAGGCGATGTTGCTACTGCTGGAGCAGTTACAGGGGAAAAGCGTCAGCAATGGTTCGCGTCTGCTGGACTTCGAACTGAAGATTCGCGACAGCAGCGCACGGCGAAAATGACGATGGGAAAATCCCCTAAATAATTCAAGCTGCAGGAAGGCGGCGACGCAGCGAATCCCCGGGAGCTTACACCAGTAAGTGACCGGGGTGAGCGAGGAAAGCCAACGCATCTGCAGCTTGAAGTATGACGGGGATTTAAGTTTCAGTTTTTTCCTGGGCCACTCATTGCTGGTCAAACTTCCAGCCCTTAAGTAACATGACGGGCTACCAGCCGGGATCATTCAGGTGCTGACTTTTTGCGCGCATGGCAGATTCTCTGCCCGGTTGTACTTTCTTATTTGATATTAGCGGAACGATAGTGGCACAACGAGATTATGTAAGCCGCGGGCGTTCGACAGGGACGCGTCGCAAAAAGAGCACCAGCCGCAGCAAAAAACGCAGCAGTGGTTCCGGAGTCTCCAAATTTATGGTGGTGCTGGCCGTTGCGGTGCTGGTCGCCTTCGTCGGCTGCCTGTGGTTCCTGGCGAACCATAAAAAAGAGGACACACCGGTTATCCCGAATCATAAAGCGACGGGAAATGGCCTGCCGCCAAAACCGGAAGAGCGCTGGCGCTATATTAAAGAGCTGGAAAACCGCCAGATCGGCGTCCCGACACCGACAGAGCCTTCTGCCGGCGGTGAAATTCATTCGCAAACCCAGTTGACCGATGAACAGCGCCAGTTGCTGGAGCAGATGCAGGCGGATATGCGCCAGCAGCCGACGCAGCTGAATGAAGTGCCGTGGAACGATCAAACCCCGGCGCAACGTCAGCAGACCCTTCAGCGCCAGCAGCAGCAAACTCAGCAGTCGGTGCAGCAGCAACATATGTTGCCGCAAAATCAGCTGCAGCAGCAGTCACGTCTGCCACAACAGCAGCCTGCCGCGCCGGTAACCCGTGCTGTGCCAGTCCAGCAGCCAGCGAAAACGCAGGAAACCGCGAAAGCAAAAGAAGAGAAGCCGAAGGAAGAGAAAGCGAAGACGCAAAGCTGGATGGTGCAGTGTGGTTCCTTTAAAGGCACCGATCAGGCCGAATCCGTGCGTGCCGCGCTGGCATTTGAAGGCTTTGAGAGCCGTATCTCCAGCGGCGGCGGCTGGAACCGCGTGGTGGTCGGGCCGTATAACAGCCGCGCCAGTGCCGACAGCACGCTGAAGCGCCTGCGCAGTTCTGGCCACTCAAACTGTATTCCTCTCGCCGTCGGGGGTTGAAACCCGTCAAACCCGCCCCATATCTGGTTGCATGATGCCCCGTACCGCGAGGTATGGGGCGCTCTTCCCACTGCAACAAGGGGTCTGCCCGTGACAACAATAGTAAGTGTACGACGCAACGGCCAGGTAGTGATTGGCGGCGATGGCCAGGCTACTCTCGGCAACACCGTGATGAAAGGCAACGTTAAGAAAGTGCGTCGTCTCTACAACGACAAAGTGATCGCCGGATTTGCTGGCGGCACCGCAGATGCCTTCACCCTGTTTGAACTCTTCGAACGTAAACTGGAAATGCATCAGGGTCATCTGGTGAAAGCCGCTGTCGAGCTGGCAAAAGACTGGCGTACCGACCGTATGCTGCGCAAACTCGAAGCGCTGCTGGCCGTCGCTGACGAAAACGCCTCGCTGATTATCACCGGTAACGGTGATGTGATTCAGCCGGAAAACGACCTGATTGCCATCGGCTCTGGTGGTCCTTACGCTCAGGCAGCCGCGCGCGCGCTGCTGGAAAATACCGATATCGGCGCACGCGATATCGTCGAAAAAGCGTTGGGCATTGCAGGTGATATCTGCATCTACACCAACCACAATCTCACCATCGAAGAATTACCGTCCAAAGCGTAAGGATCCAAATTATGTCTGAAATGACTCCGCGCGAAATCGTCAGCGAACTGAACAGATTCATTATCGGCCAGGACGGCGCCAAGCGTGCTGTGGCTATCGCCCTGCGCAACCGCTGGCGCCGCATGCAACTGGACGAAGAGTTACGCCATGAAGTGACGCCGAAAAATATTCTGATGATCGGCCCGACCGGTGTCGGTAAAACCGAGATCGCCCGCCGTCTGGCGAAACTGGCGAATGCGCCCTTCATCAAAGTGGAAGCCACCAAGTTCACCGAAGTGGGTTATGTCGGCAAAGAAGTGGATTCAATTATCCGCGACCTGACTGATGCGGCGCTGAAAATGGTGCGCATGCAGGCGATCGAGAAAAACCGCTACCGCGCCGAAGAACTGGCGGAAGAGCGCATTCTGGATGTGCTGATCCCACCAGCGAAAAACAACTGGGGACAGGCAGAAGCCAGTGCAGAGCCGTCGGCTGCACGCCAGTCGTTCCGCAAAAAACTGCGCGAAGGCCAGCTGGACGACAAAGAGATTGAAATCGATCTGGCCGCCGCACCGATGGGCGTAGAAATTATGGCGCCTCCGGGTATGGAAGAGATGACCAGCCAGCTGCAGTCCATGTTCCAGAACCTGGGCGGCCAGAAGCAGAAGCCGCGCAAGCTGAAAATCAAAGAAGCGCTGAAGCTGCTGATTGAAGAAGAAGCGGCGAAACTGGTTAACCCGGAAGAACTGAAGCAGGATGCCATCGAAGCCGTTGAGCAGCACGGTATCGTGTTTATCGACGAGATCGACAAAATCTGTAAACGCGGTGAATCATCCGCTCCGGACGTCTCGCGTGAAGGCGTACAGCGCGACCTGCTGCCACTGGTGGAAGGGTGCACTGTCTCCACCAAACACGGCATGGTGAAAACTGACCATATCCTGTTTATCGCCTCCGGTGCATTCCAGGTGGCCAGCCCGTCCGATTTGATCCCGGAACTGCAGGGTCGTCTGCCGATCCGCGTTGAGCTGCAGGCGCTGACGGTCAATGACTTTGAGCGTATCCTGACTGAGCCGAACGCGTCGGTGACGGTGCAGTACAAAGCACTGATGGGCACCGAAGGCGTGAATGTCGATTTCACCGAAGACGGTATTCGTCGTATCGCCGAAGCGGCATGGCAGGTGAACGAGTCCACCGAGAATATCGGTGCACGTCGCCTGCATACCGTGCTGGAACGTCTGATGGAAGAGATCTCCTATAACGCCAGCGATCGCCAGGGCGAATCCGTTACCATCGATGCCGCCTATGTCGGCAAGCATCTGGATGAGCTGGTGGCCGACGAAGACCTCAGCCGCTTTATCCTGTAACACCAGGAGCCAGCGCGGGCACTCACGCATCCCAGGGGCGGCAAGCTTGCCGCCCCTGTTCATTTCCCCTCTTTTGATCTGCTCTCACACTTACTTTCCGGCGTTATCTCGCGCGGAATTGACTGAGATTAACTTTTCTCCGGCGGCTGCCACTTACACTCACGGTAAGCTTGTTACTCTGGGGTGGTCTCTATGGAACACGTTCAACTGGCGCCACGTCTTAGCGCGCCGCGTGCCTGGCTGGAAAGCCTGCGCCTGCGCACCTTACCATTAGCACTGGCGTCGATTATCAACGGCTCCGCGCTGGCTTACTGGCAGGGACACTTTACGCTGGGTATCGCCCTGCTCACCCTGCTGACCACCGCCCTGCTGCAAATTCTGTCCAATCTGGCTAACGATTACGGTGATGCGCAAAAAGGCAGCGATACGCCGGATCGTATCGGTCCGCTGCGCGGCATGCAGAAAGGTGCCATCAGCGCGATGCAGATGCGTTCCGCGCTGGTGCTGACCTCAGTGATCACTATCTTCTGCGGCATGGCACTGGTGGTGCTGGCCTGCCGCAGCCTGAGCGATATGCTCGCCTTTATTGCGCTGGGCGCACTGGCGATAGTCGCAGCGATTGCCTACACGGTGGGGAAAAAGCCCTATGGCTACCTTGGGCTGGGCGATCTGTCGGTACTGATCTTTTTCGGCTGGCTGGGTGTGAATGGCAGCCAGTATCTGCAAAGCCATCTGCTGACCTTCAGCGATCTGCTGCCCGCGACGGCCTGCGGTTTGCTGGCGGCGGCAGTGCTGAACGTCAATAACATGCGCGATATCGACAGCGACCGGCTGAACGGTAAATACACGCTGGCGGTACGTCTTGGCGCAGTGAATGCCCGACGCTATCATGCCATGCTGTTAGCCGGCGCGATGCTGTGCTTCGCCGCTTTCGCCCTGTTTGCGGCGAAATCCGCCGGCAGCTGGCTGTTTGTTTTGGCGCTGCCGATTACCGTTCGCCAGGCGCGCCATATTCTGCGGGAAACCACCACGCTGGCGATGCGTCCGATGCTGGAAAAAACAGTGAAGATGGCGCTGCTGGTCAATATCCTGTTCGCCGTCGGGCTGGTGTTAAGTTAATCTCCGGCCTGACGAATTGATGCTTTTGCCAACATCCGCCATAAAGCGATATACTGATCGCTCCTGTGGCCAACAGACGAAACTCCTATGAAATACGATACTTCCGAACTCTGCGACATCTATCAGGAAGAAGTGAATGTTGTAGAACCACTCTTTTCAAACTTTGGTGGGCGCACCTCGTTTGGTGGTCAAATCACCACGGTGAAATGTTTCGAGGACAACGGACTGCTCTACGATCTGCTGGAAGAGAATGGTCGTGGTCGCGTACTGTTGGTGGATGGCGGCGGTTCAGTGCGCCGTGCCCTGCTCGACGCCCAGCTGGCGCGGCTGGCGGTGCAAAACGAATGGGAAGGCATTGTCGTCTACGGTTCCGTGCGTCAGGTTGACGACCTGGAAGAGCTGGATATCGGCATTCAGGCGATTGCGGCAATTCCGGTTGGCGCCGCAGGTGAAGGCATTGGCGAGAGCGATGTACGCGTCAACTTTGGCGGTGTCACGTTCTTCTCCGGTGATCATCTGTATGCCGATAACACCGGCATTATCCTGTCGGAAGATGCGCTCGATATCGAGTAAGCCGGACTGCACAGCAAAACGGGCGCCAGTGGCGCCCGTTTTTGATTAGGTCATCACACGGCTGTTCAGACTTCTTCCATTTTGCCTAACAGCGCGCGCAGACGCTCCTGCCAGACGTGCTGTTCTTCTTTCAGTTGCTGGTTTTCACGTACCAGTGACTCCGTGTTGCCCGCCGACTGGCTGGCTTCCTGGCGCAGCGCGTTGTTCTGCTCTTTCAGCTCTTCAATTTCCATCTGCAACAGGGTGATGGTATCAATCGCCTGCTGTACTTTCGCTTCCAGTTTCTCGAATACTTCAAATGACATCTTTATGACCTCTCCTAATTCGCAAGGCGTTGATGATGCAGGACGCCATACGCAAATACCGCGAAAATCGCGCGTCCGGCAACGATTCCCCGATTGTAAGTAGCGCTGTGCGCCAAGTCCAGCAGCGAACCCTTGCGGAGTGCAGTCTGTAACAATTTTCAGCTTATGCCTAAAAACGGCTCAGTACAGCGACTGTGGAATTATTAACCGCTTCAATGATGTTTTTGGAAAGCCAAAAGGCGCGAAAGCGCTCATTTTTTTGACAGGGTACACAGTTTTTGATTTCGCTATTTCTCGAAAACGCTCGTTAACGATAAATTTACATCAGCCCTACAACAGAACAGGGCGACCGATTAAACAAAACAATCAATGACAACATTTAACTCGCCTTCAGGAACGTCATCATGAGCCAGACAGCAACAAGCACACTGAAAGGTCAGTGTATCGCCGAGTTTCTCGGCACCGGTTTAATTCTCTTCTTCGGCGCTGGCTGTGTTGCCGCACTGAAGCTGGCAGGCGCCAGTTTCGGACAGTGGGAAATCAGCGTTATCTGGGGCCTGGGCGTATCGATGGCAATCTACATGAGCGCCGCGATTTCCGGTGCGCACCTCAACCCCGCCGTCACCATCGCACTGTGGTTGTTCGCCTGCTTTGACCGCCGTAAAGTGCTGCCGTACATCCTGGCGCAAATCGCCGGGGCGTTCTGCGCCGTCGCACTGGTGTATGGCCTCTACTACAATCTGTTTATCGACTACGAGCAAACACATCAAATGGTACGCGGCAGCGTCGAGAGTCTGGACCTCGCCGGTATCTTCTCCACCTACCCGACCCCGCATATCGGTGTCGGTCAGGCGTTTCTGGTGGAGATGGTGATTACCGCCGTGCTGATGGCGCTGATTATGGCGCTGACCGATGACGGCAACGGTATTCCACGTGGCCCGCTGGCGCCACTGCTGATCGGGCTGCTGATTGCCGTGATCGGCGCCTCCATGGGGCCACTGACCGGCTTCGCCCTCAACCCGGCGCGTGACTTTGGACCGAAAGTGTTTGCCTGGTTAGCTGGCTGGGGTAACGTCGCTTTCACCGGTGCACGTGATATCCCTTACTTCCTCGTGCCGATTTTTGGCCCGATTGTCGGCGCCAGCCTCGGTGCATTTGGTTATCGCGCCTTGATTGGCCGCAATCTGCCATGCGATGTTTGCGTCACTGAAGACGAGAAGGCCGAAAAACCTGTCGCCAGCACTCAACAGCGTAAAGCGTAACTGTGATCCTTTGAACATCAGGAATAGATCATGAACACTGAGAAAAAATACATCGTCGCAATCGACCAGGGTACTACCAGCTCACGCGCCGTCGTACTGGATCATGACGCCAATATCATTGCCGTCTCACAGCGCGAGTTTACCCAGATTTACCCTAAACCAAGCTGGGTTGAGCATGACCCAATGGAGATCTGGGCATCACAGAGTTCCACCCTGGTAGAAGTGCTGGCACACGAAAATATCAATGCCGACCAGATTGCCGCCATCGGTATTACCAACCAGCGTGAAACCACCATCGTCTGGGACAAAGAGAGTGGCAAACCGGTTTACAACGCCATTGTCTGGCAGGACCCGCGTACGGCTGCCTACTGCGAGAAACTGAAAAAAGAGGGACTGGAAGATTACATCCGTGACACCACGGGTCTGGTGATCAACCCGTACTTCTCCGGCACCAAAGTGAAGTGGATTCTCGACAACGTGGAAGGCGCACGTGACCGTGCTAAGCGTGGCGAGCTGCTGTTCGGCACCGTCGACAGCTGGCTGGTGTGGAAGATGACACAGGGACGGGTGCATATCACTGACTACACCAATGCGTCCCGTACCATGATGTTCAACATCCACAAGCTGGAGTGGGATCAGCGCATGCTGGATATCCTCGATATCCCACGCGAAATGCTGCCGGAAGTTCGTCACTCCTCCGAAGTGTACGGCCAGACCAACATTGGTGGTAAGGGCGGCACGCGTGTTCCTATCGCTGGTATCGCCGGTGACCAGCAGGCCGCGCTGTATGGCCAGCTGTGTGTTCAGCCGGGTATGGCGAAAAACACCTACGGTACTGGCTGCTTTATGCTGATGAATACCGGCACCGAAGCGGTCACGTCGAAAAATGGTCTGCTGACCACTATCGCCTGCGGCCCGCGAGGTGAAGTGAACTATGCCCTGGAAGGCGCGGTATTTATGGCGGGCGCATCCATCCAGTGGCTGCGTGACGAAATGAAACTGTTCAGTGACTCCATGGACTCTGAATACTTCGCCACCAAAGTGAAAGACAGCAACGGCGTGTATATGGTGCCTGCCTTTACTGGCCTCGGCGCGCCATACTGGGACCCGTATGCCCGTGGCGCGATCTTTGGTCTGACGCGCGGTGCCAACGCCAACCATGTGATTCGCGCCACCCTGGAATCTATCGCCTACCAGACGCGCGATGTGCTGGAAGCGATGCAGGCTGATGCCGATATGCGCCTGCAGTCCCTGCGTGTCGATGGCGGTGCGGTTTCCAATAACTTCCTGATGCAGTTCCAGTCCGATATTCTCGGCACCCGGGTAGAACGTCCGGAAGTGCGTGAAGTGACGGCTCTGGGTGCCGCTTATCTGGCGGGTCTGGCGGTTGGTTTCTGGGAAAATCTGGATGAAGTGCGCGCTAAAGCCGTTGTTGAGCGTGAATTCCGTCCGAGCATTGAGACCACGGAACGTAATGTCCGTTATGCAGGCTGGAAAAAAGCCGTTGCCCGCGCCCAGGCGTGGGAAGATGCAGACAATTAATCTGTGCAACAGGGAGCCATCCACGGTTCCTTGACCACTCCTCAGGGCGGCGTAATGCCGCCCTTATTGATCGCAGCCGCCTGGCCACCGCAAGGAATGTGATAAACTGCCCGCCTTATCTTCTTCCCCGAGGCATACCTTGAAACGAGAACTCGCCATTGAATTTTCCCGTGTTACTGAAGCCGCCGCACTGGCGGGTTACAAGTGGTTAGGACGCGGTGACAAAAATACCGCCGACGGCGCAGCCGTGCATGCCATGCGCATCACGCTGAACAAAGTCGATATTGACGGGCAGATCGTGATTGGCGAAGGGGAAATTGATGAAGCGCCGATGCTGTATATCGGTGAAAAAGTCGGTACTGGCCTGGGTGATGCAGTGGATATCGCCGTCGACCCGATTGAAGGCACCCGCATGACCGCCATGGGACAGGCTAATGCACTGGCCGTGCTGGCCGTCGGCGAAAAAGGCGCGTTTCTGAATGCGCCCGATATGTATATGGAAAAGCTGATTGTCGGCCCAGGCGCGAAGGGCAGTATCGATCTCAGTCTGCCGCTGGCGGACAATTTGCAGCGTGTCGCGCAGGCACTTGGCAAACCGCTGACCGCACTGACCGTCACCATTCTGGCGAAGCCTCGTCACGATGCGATAATCCGCGAGATGCAGCAACTCGGCGTGCGCGTTTTCGCCATTCCTGATGGCGATGTCGCCGCGTCGATTCTCACCTGTATGCCGGACAGCGAAGTCGATGTGCTGTACGGCATTGGCGGCGCGCCGGAAGGGGTGGTTTCTGCCGCAGTGATCCGTGCGCTGGATGGCGATATGCAGGGCCGTTTGCTGGCACGTCATGTGGTGAAAGGTGACAGCGAGGAAAATCGCCGGATTGGCGAACAGGAATTGCAGCGTTGCCAGCAGATGGGCATTCAGGCGGGCACTGTGCTGCAACTCGGAGATATGGCGCGCAACGACAACGTGATTTTCTCCGCCACCGGTATTACCAGCGGCGACCTGCTGAAAGGCATTACCCGCAGCGGCAACCTGGCGACCACCGAAACCCTGCTGATCCGCGGTAAATCACGCACTATCCGCCGTATTCAGTCCATTCACTACCTCGATCGCAAAGACGCCGAGCTGCACCAGTATATTCTGTAACGCACCGCTGTTTACGGGCAGTACAAATTTGTCGATATGAGCTTTGCCGCTTGCCAGGGGGTGGAAAAATCATCACTCCCTGGCGATGATGACAATAAGTAACTATCGCAAACCCCTGCCAACGCTGAGGAGTGTCTATGGCTGAATGGATCACCGGAAAAGTGACCAACGTGACGAACTGGACCGAGAATTTGTTCAGTATCACCGTCAACGCCCCTGTCGCCCCCTTTACTGCCGGTCAGTACGGCAAGCTGGCGCTGGAAATTAACGGTGAGCGCATTCAGCGCGCCTACTCCTACGTGAATGCGCCCAGCGATCCAAATCTTGAGTTTTACCTGGTCACAGTACCGGAAGGTAAGCTGAGCCCGCATCTGTTTGCCCTGCGACCGGGCGATGAGGTGCAGCTGGCCAAAGAAGCCCAGGGCTTTTTTGTGCTGGAGGAGATCCCCGAGTGTGAAACCTTGTGGATGCTGGCGACCGGCACCGGTCTCGGCCCTTATCTCTCGATTTTGCAGGAAGGCAAAGACCTTGAGCGCTTCCGCCATATCGTGCTGGTGCATGCCGCGCGCTTTGCTGCCGACCTCAGCTATCTGCCGCTAATGCAGCAGCTGCAGCAGCGCTATAACGGTAAACTGCGACTCCAGACGGTGGTCAGCCGTGAAGAAGCAGC
This sequence comes from Erwinia sp. V71, assembly GCF_965644245.1. NCBI lineage: Bacteria > Pseudomonadati > Pseudomonadota > Gammaproteobacteria > Enterobacterales > Erwiniaceae > Erwinia > Erwinia sp. V71. The sequence continues at coordinate 697 of NZ_CBFFRK010000079.1, read as the reverse complement.
AGGTTCACTGACCGGGCGCATCCCGACGCTGATCGCCAGCGGTCAGCTGGAAGCCGCTGTGGGACTGCCCATGGACACGGCAACCAGCCACATTATGTTGTGCGGTAACCCGGAGATGGTGCGCGACACGCAGCAACTGCTGAAAGAGACGCGCGAAATGCGCAAGCACCTGCGTCGCAAACCGGGCCATATCTCCAGCGAAAACTACTGGTGATCAACACGGGCAAAATAGTTTACCGGGCGCGCGACACTGCCAAAACGGTTGTCGCCTGCCGTGCCGGTAAAAATCCCGAGGTCGAATAGCATCGTGGTCAGAATCAGTAGTGGAATGCAGCGCCCCAGCAGCCATGTCCAGGCGCTGCCCAGCACCGCCCAGTTGCCCGCCAGCATGATCTAGGCCACCACCAGCAACAGTGCCCACCAGCCTTTGCGGTTGCGATCATGCAGACGTTTAACCATCACCGCACTGGTCGGCCATAGCAGGCACACGATGCCAAAGGCCGCCATTTGCGAGTCCAGCCAGCCGCCGCCTGCCAGTGTGAACAGCAGCACCATGCTGGTCAGCCATACGCCCTGCCAGATCCAGAAATCGCGCCGCCCCAAACGACCGCGATAAGAGAAACGCGAATTCAGATAATAAGTGCAACGCTTGGTCATGTGGATGGAGGGACGGTTAGCTACCGATAAGCTATCCTGC
>NZ_CBFFRK010000078.1:0-21170 GCF_965644245.1 Erwinia sp. V71 | reverse complement strand
AGGATAGCTTATCGGTAGCTAACCGTCCCTCCATCCACATGACCAAGCGTTGCACTTATTATCTGAATTCGCGGAGTGATTAAAAAACGACCTAAAAAAAGCCACTTAACGGCGAAAATGACGAATAAAATTCATATAGATTTGTGATTAAATTCTCTTCGAAGGCGTTTCCGCAGTGATAAAAAATGCCCGCGAAAAAATCCCCTCCAGCGATAATCCCTTTTCTTCACTTTTTTTGAGACGCCAGAAGAGTGACATCGGCACAACTTTTATTCCTCCGGCACAGGCAGGCAGCCAAAAAAGATTATTATCACGCAGGGGAATATTTGACTCCTGCGGCCACCAGGAGTGCTCTGAAAATCGTCGTCAATGGCCATTTTCTGGTTAACATTGCCGTTTTTTACGGTTATTAACTCAAGTTATTATGGTCACAGCAGAAAAAAAACATCGGTCCGTTGCTGGCATCACAGAACCAGAGACATAAGGGTTGATGATTGAAAGGTAAATCAGTTGCGCAGGAACCGCACCCCAGGCATGACAATCGATAAATATGCAGGTATTCTGGCTGGTCAGAACTGGTCGGGCTTGTTTCCCGGAAGTCTCTCTTTGACCGCCAGCGCCCGGCTGGTTATACAATAATTTTGGGTGTCACGATACGCTATGGTGCCATATAAGTTTCCCCTGACCTCCGGCAATGTCACACGCTTTTTTGTGATGTTTATTCTGGTGTTATTGCTGACGTTGGGATTTACGGTGAATAACGCAGTGAATACATGGCTGACGGAGAAACGCTACGCGCTTTCCGACATTAGCCATTCCCTGCAAAAGCGCATCGATACCTATCGCTTCGCCACCTGGCAAATCTATGAAAACCTCGCCGCCAGCGCGGCCGGTGCGCCGTCTAACAGCCTGCAGGAAACGCGCCTACGCCCGGATGTCTATTATCTGGAAAAGACCCGGCGCAAAACCGAAGCATTAATTTTCGGCTCCCATGACAGCAGCACGCTGGATATGACCCTGCGCATGTCAAACTATCTCGATACGCTGTGGGGCGCGGAAAACAGCACCTGGTCGATGTATTTCCTCAATGGCCAGGACAACAGCATGGTGCTGATCTCGACGCTGCCGCTGAAAGATATGGCGACCCGCTATCAGGAAAGCGCGATTAACAGCATCGTCGATGCACGTCGTTCCGAGATGCTGCAACAGGCTAACGCCCTTGATGAGCGCGAAAGCTTTTCGCCGCTGCGCCGCTTTAGCTGGCAAAACGATCACTATTTCACTCTGCGTACCACCTTTAATCAGCCAGGTCATCTGGCGACGGTGGTGGCATTTGACTTACCGATCAATGACCTGATCCCGCGCAATATGCCGCTGGAGAATTTCCAGCTGAAGCAGGACAGCAGCCTCACCAGCGCCGAAGCGCAGAGCGATGATGACGCGCAAAACACGCGTATCACGCTGGCGAATCCCAATGTGGAAATTGCCGCTTCGCTGAGCAGCACACCGCTGCAGCTGGTGTATCGCGTACCGCTGAGCAACCTGGTGCTGGATACACTGCACAACCTGCTGTGGCCGCTGCTGGCGCACCTGGCGTTGCTGGTCATGGCGCTGGCCGGACTGATTTTACTGCGCCAGCAGTCGCTGCGCCCGAATGAAAACCAGAGTGCCGAGCTGGATGCCCTGCGGGTGCTGAATGAAGAGATTGTCGCCAGCCTGCCGGTCGGCCTGCTGGTATATGACTTTGCCAGCAATCGTACCGTTATCAGCAACAAGATTGCTGAACATCTGCTGCCGCATCTTAACCTGCAGAAAATTATCAATATGTCCGATCAGCATCAGGGCGTGCTGCAGGCCACGGTGAACAATGAAGTGTATGAAATTCGCCATGCCCGCAGTGTGATGTCGCCGCACACCCAGCTGTTTATGATGCGCGACCAGGACCGTGAACTGCTGGTGAATAAGAAGCTGCAAAAAGCGCAGCAGGTACTGGATAAAAATCACCAGATGCGCCAGCAGCTGCTGCAGCATCTGGGTCATGCGCTGGATCGCCCGCTGCATAAGGTGGTGGGACAACTGCAGCAACTCAGCGCCAGTGCCGGTGATGACGAGGCACGCCTCGATGTGTTGCAGGAAACACAGGCGCTGCACCGGCTGGTCGAAGACATTGTGCTGCTGAACCGGCTGGAAACCCATGACTGGACGCCGGACGCCACCTCCTTCAGCCTGCAGGCGCTGCTCGACGATGTCACGATGGAGCTGCTGCCGCTGACGCGCCGCAAAGGTCTGACGCTGCTGGTGCGTAACCGCCTTAACAGTGATGAAATGCGCTTTGGCGATCAACGCGCGATCCGTAAAGTGCTGTCGACGCTGCTGCATTATTCGCTGATCACCACCAACTGGGGCAAGATCACGCTGGATATTGATTCACCGGCTGAGCGCCCGGACCGTCTGGTGATCCATATTGTCGATACTGGCGCAGGTCTGACCGGCGATGAGCTGGGCAATACCGATTTCCCGTTCCTCGGCGAAACCTCGCAGGATCGCTTTGGACAGGCGTCCGGCCTCGCCTTCTTCCTGTGTAAGCAGTTGTGCAAACAGCTTGGCGGCCACCTTGAAGTGCATGCCAAACCGGATATCGGCACCCGTTACAGCATTAACCTGCTGGTTCCGCCAGAGAACCTGCAACCGCAGGAAGAGAAGCTGCTGGAAGGGGTGACGGCATTAATCGAAATTACCGTTGATGACGTGCGTAAAATTGTCACTCATCAGCTGGAAAACTGGGGCGCGAACTGCATTACGCCAGATGAGCGCTTCTCCGGCCAGCAACATGATGTGCTGGTCACTGATGACCCGGCGCGTTTAGCGCCATGGTCACTGCTGCTCACGGACGATGAACAGGGTTTCCGAGCGATAAGTGATAATCAGTTCCGGGTTAACTTTAATCTCAGCAGCGCGATGCAGGATGCATTGTTGCAACTGATTGAACTCCAGCTGGCGCAGGATATGCCAGACGAAGAACCCGCTGCCGGGCAGGAGGAGAGTTCCCTGCTCAATAGCGGCTATTATCAGCTATTTGTCGACACAGTACCGGATGATGTAAAGAGATTGTATACTGAGGCGGCGAACAGGGATTACAGTTCGCTTGCTCAGACAGCGCATCGCCTGAAAGGCGTGTTTGCCATGCTTAATCTGGTACCTGGCAAGCAGCTATGTGAAACGTTAGAACAGCACATTAAAGAGTGTGACGATTCAAACATTAAAAATACCACCAGTGACATTGACAGCTACGTCAACGAACTGCTGCAGCAAGGTAACCAATAATATGAATAATTTGAATGTAATTATTGCCGATGACCATCCGATTGTCCTGTTTGGCATTCGTAAGTCACTCGAACAGATTGAATGGGTAAACGTTGTTGGTGAGTTTGAAGACTCCACGGCACTGATTAACAGCCTGTCAAAGCTGGATGCCAACGTCCTGATCACTGACCTGTCCATGCCAGGTGAGAAATACGGCGACGGTATCACGCTGATTAAATACATCAAACGCCACTATCCGGACCTGTCGATCATTGTTCTGACCATGAACAATAACCCGGCAATCCTGAGTGCGGTGTTGGATCTGGATATCGAAGGCATCGTTCTGAAACAGGGCGCGCCAACTGATCTGCCAAAAGCACTGGCGGCACTGCAGAAAGGCAAGAAATATACGCCGGACAGCGTGGCGAAATTGCTGGAAAAAATCAGCGCCGGTGGTTATGGCGATAAACGTCTGTCACCTAAAGAGAGTGAAGTGCTGCGTCTGTTTGCTGAAGGTTTCCTGGTCACCGAAATCGCCAAGAAACTGAACCGCAGTATCAAAACCATCAGCAGCCAGAAGAAATCAGCAATGATGAAACTGGGCGTGGATAATGATATTGCGCTGCTGAACTACCTGTCGTCTGTCAGCACGATAGCGCCAGCTGATAAAGAGTAACCGCTTCTCCGTACTTCCCCCTCCCCCACAGCGTGGGGGAGGCGTGTTATCACCCTTCCCTGCTTTTCCGCACTCTGTCAGCGTAGAACGACAGCGTTTTCTGCAGGGTATCCAGCGTGACCGGCTTCGACAGGCAGTTATCCATGCCCGCTTCCATACAACGCTGCTTCTCTTCCGCCAGCGCGTTCGCCGTTACACCAATCACCGGGAAGGTCTGTCCCAGCTGACGTAAACGCTGTGTCAGGCGGTAACCATCCATATTCGGCATATTCACGTCGGTCAGCACAATGTCGATCTCGCTACGGCTGATCACATTCAGCGCATCCACGCCATCCTGCGCCGTCTTCACGCGGAAGCCCAGCGAGCCCAGCTGATCCGAGAGCAGCATACGGTTAATCGGATGGTCATCGACCACCAGAATCATAATATCTTCGTTATCGCTGCGATCTTCCGCGACCGGCAACAGTGCAAGACCATCCGGCACATCCACCGTAACGCGATAGATACGCCCCAGCAACACAGGCAGTTCATGCGGTGCCGCAGTGCTGAAGATCCAGCGCCCGTTGCTCATCTCCTGTGGCATATCGATATGCTCGCCAGAAAACTCAATCACCGCGCGTACCTGACGTGGTGCGACAAAATCGTAGTCAGTAATAATCACATCATCGCCGCCCACGCGCGTTTCATCGTAACGGCTGACATGAATGCCATGATCGCGCAGCAGACGTTCCATAAAGCTGGCGAGATACTCATTACGCAGCTCCAGCCAGATCTGTTTATCCTGCAAGCCATCATGCAGCGGCGGCTCCATCATCTGACTGTTATACAGTGGGATACGGATAATAAACTGGCTGCCCATGCCCGGCTCCGAATCCACTTCGATATCGCCATCCATCATATTGATCAGCTTTTCGCAGATCGCCAGCCCGAGTCCCGTGCCCTGGAAATTACGCTGCACGCCGGTGCCAACCTGGAAGAATGGATCAAACAGGCGCGTGATCTCTTTCGCCGGGATCCCCACACCGGTATCCCGCACGCGGAACAGCAGATACCCCTCTTTCACATAGGCGTGCAGAATAATACAGCCCGTATGGGTAAATTTAATGGCGTTATTCAGCAGGTTAGAAATCACCTGCTGCAGACGCAGCGGATCGCCATCCAGCAGTACCGGCACATTGCTGTCGATATAGCAGTAAAGCGTCAGGCGCTTTTTCACCACCAGCGACAGATAGTTTGAGGCGATATGCGTGATCACTTCACGCGGCGAGAATTCACGCGGCTCAATACGCAGCTGTTCCGATTCAATTTTTGAGAAATCGAGAATATCGCTGATGATTTTCAGCAGCAGATTAGAGGAGTTATGCATCGCCGTGACCAGCGAATCGACGCCTTTTGGCAGCGTCTTGGTCTGTAACAGATCAAGGTTGCCGATAATGCCATACAGAGGTGTGCGCAGCTCGTGGCTGACGGTAGCGAGGAACATCGATTTCGACTGGCTGGCCTGTTCCGCCGCCTGCGCCATCTCCTGTAATGACTCTTCCATCTTCACGCGCGCACTGACGTCCACCAGCACACAAATCGCCACGTTTTCATTACGATAGCGCGAGTGGACAAAGCTGATTTGCAGATTGGTATTACTGCCCGTCAGCATATCGACAAAGTTGACCTGCTGACCGCAAATCATCTCCGTCAGCCGCTGGCGATCTTCCTGCGTCAGCAGATTAAGGTAGTTATGCGCCAGTTCGTTACTGAGAATATTGGTGCCGTCACTGGTGCGCAGAATACAGATACCGACTGGCGCGGAGGCAACAATCTTGCGGTTAAACTGCTCATGCTCTTCCAGCCGGTGGGCATTGTCTTCGGCAGGCAGGAACATGCGCCGCTCAAACAACCACGCCAGCGAAAACAGCACGATTCCGCTCAGCAGATTGAGCAGCAGCGCGTTAATCATCAGCATTTTCAGCTGTTCCACCAGAATCTCGGTGGAAACGGAATAGATCACACTCAGGGAAGACGGTAACAGCGTCTTCTTCATCACCAGCTGTTTGTAGCCATCAACATAGCCAAACCACGACTTGTCATCCGGCACATCATCCAGTGCAAAACTGATGCCGCTGCGCGCCGACGACAGCACTACCTGATTATTGTCATCAAGCAGTGTAGCGACCACCGGCAGGCTGCCTGGGGTAATAAAATCGTCCAGCGGGATATTTTGTTCAATCCCCAGCAAGGCTTCCAGCTTATCCGCCACATACACCGGGGTAATCATATAGAAATAACCCAACCCTGGCTGTGCAGTGGCACTCACCCACCACTGGCTGTTTTTGCGCTCATCCGCGTTGCCATTGCGGTAATGCAGAATGCGTTCCTGCAATGATTTCTGTGCCCGATCGCGATCGACCGTGGTGCTACCAATGGCAAAGTCCGCCAGACACTGGCTTTCACCACCAACAAAAAAGACGCGGTTCAGCTCATACGATGAGGAGAAACTGGCTTTCCAGTAACTGAGGAAATAACTCAGCGACGCCAGTGAATCGCGCCAGTTGCTGCTAATAGCGGAACAGTCAGATGCCGCAGACAGTGGCGTATATTGCGGCAACATCACTTTGCCTGGCGCTCCGCTGTTCAACATATCCAGGCTGCCAGAGGCCGTATTCAGGCGGTTTTCCGCAATATATTTCAGCTCGCGCGTCACATCTGCAGAATTGTGGATGAACCACTGCGCCTGATCCGCACTGGTACTGAACTCCTGACGTACCTGTGACTCTTTCTCATGCAGCACATTGATAATGAAAAACGCGGTCAGCAGTGCACCGAGAGTCCACAGCATCAACGCCAGCGCCCGGAACAGGTAGCGGGAAATTCTTAACGTGGTGCGAAACGAGACAAGATATTTCAAGTGAAACCTATGGCGTCAGGAGTCAAAAAGTGAGTAACACGATACAGTAACGGGACTGGCGGTAAAAAGCCAGAATTGAGGCAGGGGGTTACGACAAACTCTGCTCGCCTGCATGCTCGGCGCGCCACTGCGATGGTGTTTTGCCGGTAATGCGTAAAAACTCGCGGTTAAAATTGGATTTGGTGACGAATCCCACGGCTTCCATAATGTCGAGAACCGGCCGCGAACTGTGGCTCAGATGATAACAGGCTTCCTGGATACGCCACTGATTGACATACTGCGACACTCTCTGACGGTACAGCAGATTAATCGCCGTCGAAACCTTCCGCGCCGGTATCGCACTTTTCCGCGCCAGCATCGCCAGATTCAGCCCGGTTTCGCGATACAGCATGCTGTCACGCATCAGCAGTTCCACCTTGCGCATCACCTGCTCATCGCTTTCACTGGCGGTTTTTATCGGTGCATCCAGCGCGATGGCTTCAACCGGCGTGATCACCAGCGCCAGCGCGATAAACAGACACAGCACGCATTGTCCCAGCAGCAACAGCGCCTGTACCCAGATGCCATCCGCCAGCGAGATATCCGCCGTGACAGCCAGATCGATCAGCGCACAAAAAATCAGCATCAGCGCCATTAAACGCCAGCTGGTCAGTGTCATTCCCACGCCCCCCAGTGACTGGGCGACAAACGCGTTCTCGCCCTCACGTAAACGCAGCAGCATCGCCGCCGCGCAGGCGAAATAGGTCAGCAACAGCAAACCATCAATCGCCTGCGGCCACTGCCAGACAGACAGCGCCATCAGCGCCGGAGGCAGCACCAGCCAGAGCAGCGACGGCGACTGACCACATGCCTGACGCAACGCCTGCCAGCAGAGAAACGGCAATGCGGTGGCACTCACCGGCAGCAGTTGCGCCCAGAGAGCCTGTGGCCACAGTTCACGTAATCCGGCGCAGAGATAATGCAACAGGCACAGCGACAGCAGCGCAATAAAGTAACGGGCGTGGCGGTGACGCAGCAACATACGCGCTATCAGCAGCAAAAAGCAGAAGCTGAGCAAAAAATTGACAGGAATCAGCATTTTTTCAGGTAGCCAATCGTGATCGAGGACGAGAATCCGCCGGATTAACAGGATGATAGCGCTTTTCATCCTCAGGAGCTAAAACAATGCGCACGATTTTTTTTCTCTGCACCCTGCTGTTCAGCGTTAACGGCTGGAGCCATGCGGTGGGCGACCAGAGCCAGCTTATCACCACCAGCGATCCACAACGCCCCCTGGCGATACGCATCTTCTATCCCACAAGCTCCAGTGCCGCAGCGCAACAGCAGGCAGCGAATGGCGTACTCCAGGGTTTCACCGCCATTGCCGACGCGCCCCTGGCCGCAGGCAAATTTCCGCTGGTGATCCTCAGCCACGGCAGTGGTGGTAATAACGCCAGCCTTGCTTGGCTGGCGACGCAGCTGGCCAGCCAGGGGATGATCGTGATGGCGGCTAACAATCCAGGCAGCACGACAGGTGATTCCTCACCCACTACCGATATCACGCTGCAAACCCAGGATATCCGCAATCTGCTGGACAGCGTTCTCGCCAGTGCACCATGGCATAACGCCATTGATTCACAGAAAATCGGCGTCATCGGCCACTCGAAAGGCGGCTACAGCGCCCTGGCGCTGGCAGGAGGGATGATCACCCGCCAGCGCTTTGCGGAATACTGCCGGAGTATGCCAGACATGCCGGACTGCCAGTTTTATCAGCGTGGGAAGCTGAATCTGCCGCAGTTAGACAGCTCTCGCCTGGAAGCCAGCTATCGTGACCCGCGTATCCGCTTTGCCATCGCGCTCGATCCAGGGATGGGGTACGTCCTGACACCACAAAGCCTGCGACAGGTGCATATCCCGGTCATGGTGATCACCGCCGGTTATTATATTCGTGCCAGCGGTACACTGAATTTAGGCGGCGACAAACTGCCTGTGCTACAGCATCCGATACCACAGGCAGGACATTTCGATTTTCTGCCGCTGTGCCAGCCACAGGCGCGCCAGATTCTGGCGGAAGAAGGTGAAGCATTTATCTGTGAAACGCCGGAGACAACCCGCCGTGAAATTCATCAGCAAGCGACCAGCAGCATAATCGACTTTTTACAACAACACGCGTTCTTGCGGGCAGCCCCGACACAATGAACCTGAAACCGGGCAGCAATACATAAATTCAAAGCTCGGGGAAGACAGTCAGCGGAGGAAAGCGTCCAGCGCCATGGACGGCGCGGGCCGAGCCGTCATGGATGACAGCTTTTGCGTCTTTCCGGAGCTGACCGTCTTCCCTGAGCGGTCACCGAACCAGAAGCGATATCTTTAAACTAAAAGTGCCCTCACATGCAACCCCGCAGTTACTGCGATATCCGCCAAAAACAAAAAGGCCAGCATACGCTGGCCTTTTTTATCGCAGTAACGACAGACGATTACTCGTCGTCGCCTTCCGGAACATCGTCATCGCTTTCCACTTCTGGCGCGATATCGTCATCCCCTTCTGCTACGCTGCCGTCGATAGCGTCGAGTTCTTCTTCCTCTACCGGCTCAGCCACACGCTGCAGACCCACCACATTTTCATCTTCAGCGGTACGGATCAGAATCACACCCTGGGTATTACGACCCACGATGCTGACCTCAGACACACGGGTACGTACCAGCGTACCGGCATCCGTGATCATCATAATCTGATCGCTGTCTTCCACCTGCACCGCACCAACCACTGCACCATTACGCTCGGTCACCTTGATGGAAATAACCCCTTTGGTGCCACGCGATTTGGTTGGGTACTCGCTGGTCTCGGTACGCTTACCGTAACCGTTCTGCGTCACCGTCAGAATCGCGCCCTCTTCACGCGGCACAATCAGCGACACCACGCGATCCGTTTCCGCCAGCTTGATACCGCGAACACCGGATGCGGTACGGCCCATGGCACGCACGCCCTGCTCGGAGAAGCGCACCACTTTACCTTCAGCGGAGAACAGCATCGCCTCGTCACTGCCGTTGGTCAGCGCGACGCCAATCAGTTCATCGTCATCACGCAGATTCACGGCAATAATACCAGCGCTGCGCGGACGGCTGAACTCGGTCAGCGCGGTTTTCTTCACGGTGCCGCTGGCGGTCGCCATAAAGATATTCACGCCTTCAGCATACTCGCGTACCGGCAGAATCGCAGTGATGCGCTCTTCCGGCTCCAGCGGCAGCAGGTTGACGATCGGACGACCACGTGCGCCACGGCTGGCTTCTGGCAGCTGGTACACTTTCATCCAGTACAGACGGCCACGGCTGGAGAAGCAGAGAATGGTATCGTGGGTGTTGGCCACCAGCAGACGGTCAATAAAGTCTTCGTCTTTAATACGTGCGGCTGATTTACCTTTACCGCCACGACGCTGTGCTTCGTAATCTGACAATGGCTGATATTTGACGTAACCCTGATGCGACAGCGTGACGACCACATCTTCCTGGTTGATCAGATCTTCGATATTGATATCGGCGCTGTTGGCCGTGATCTCGGTACGACGCTTATCGCCAAACTGATCGCGGATCAGTTCCAGCTCTTCACGGATCACTTCCATCAGACGCTCAGCGCTGGACAGGATATGCAGCAGTTCAGCAATCTGCTCCAGCAGCTCTTTGTACTCGTCCAGCAGCTTCTCGTGCTCAAGGCCAGTCAGTTTCTGCAGACGCAGATCCAGAATCGCCTGAGCCTGCTGCTCAGTCAGATAGTATTGACCATCACGAATACCGTATTGCTCTTCCAGCCACTCCGGACGCGCAGCGTCATCACCGGCACGCTCCAGCATCGCAGAAACATTGCCAAGATCCCATGGATGCGCGATCAGGCCCGCTTTCGCTTCCGCAGGCGTCGGTGCATGACGAATCAGCTCGATAATCGGGTCGATATTCGCCAGCGCAACCGCCAGCGCTTCGAGGATATGCGCACGCTCACGCGCTTTACGCAGTTCGAAAATGGTACGGCGCGTCACCACTTCACGACGGTGGCGCACAAACGCTTCCAGAATCTCTTTCAGCGTCATAATTTTTGGCTGTCCCTGATGCAGGGCAACCATATTGATCCCGAACGAAACCTGCAGCTGAGTCAGTGAATAGAGATTGTTCAGCACCACTTCGCCGACCGCATCGCGTTTCACTTCAATTACGATGCGCATACCGTCTTTATCGGACTCATCGCGCAGCGCGCTGATGCCTTCCAGACGTTTCTCTTTCACCAGCTCGGCAATCTTCTCAATCAGGCGCGCTTTGTTCACCTGATAAGGGATTTCGTTGATGATAATGGTTTCACGACCGGTCTTCGCATCGGTTTCCACTTCACCACGGGCACGAATATAAATCTTGCCGCGGCCAGTGCGATACGCTTCCTCAATACCGCGACGGCCATTAATAAAGGCAGCGGTCGGGAAGTCAGGCCCCGGGATATGTTCCATCAGCCCTTCAACGCTGATGTTTTCATCCTCGATATACGCCAGACAGCCGTTGATCACTTCTGTCAGGTTGTGCGGAGGAATATTGGTCGCCATACCGACCGCGATACCCGAAGAACCGTTAATCAACAGGTTCGGGATCTTGGTTGGCATCACTTCAGGGATCTGCTCAGTGCCGTCATAGTTCGGCACAAAGTCGACAGTCTCTTTTTCCAGGTCGGCCAGCAGCTCGTGTGCCACTTTCGCCATACGCACTTCGGTATAACGCATTGCTGCAGCGGAGTCGCCGTCAATGGAACCGAAGTTACCCTGACCATCTACCAGCATATAACGCAGGGAGAATGGCTGTGCCATACGGACAATGGTGTCATACACGGCACTGTCACCATGCGGGTGATATTTACCGATAACGTCACCGACCACACGGGCAGATTTTTTATATGGTTTATTCCAGTCATTACCGAGAACGTTCATGGCATAGAGCACACGACGGTGGACGGGTTTCAGTCCATCACGAACATCTGGTAATGCACGGCCAACGATGACCGACATGGCGTAATCAAGGTAAGAGTTCTTTAACTCTTCCTCGATATTGACCGGTGTGATTTCTCTCGCAAGGTCGCTCATGGAGCCGCTATCCCTCTACATTAGTCCCGGATTCAAAGGTGCGAAAGTATATCACACTGCGCCGAAGCGGTGAACGGAAAGCGTCGTTAAGCGCTGCTTTATTCCAGACAGGGCGTAACGATGTATACTCAACGCAAACTTTTGTTGCAGGAGCACCCATTCAATGACTACCAAAGCCAGTCCTGGCACCCCTAACGTCGATCACGGCGAGATCGCCAAATTTGAAGCGGTCGCTTCACGCTGGTGGGACCTGGAGGGCGAATTCAAACCACTCCACCGCATCAACCCGCTGCGCCTGGGCTGGATTGCGCAACACGCTGACGGCCTGTTCGGCAAGAAAGTGCTGGATGTCGGCTGCGGCGGCGGCATTCTAGCCGAGAGCATGGCGCGCGAAGGCGCTGTCGTCACCGGACTGGATATGGGCGCAGAACCGCTGGAAGTAGCGCGCCTGCACGCGCTGGAGAGCGGTGTCAAACTCGATTACATCCAGCAAACCGTGGAAGAACACGCCGAACAGTTTGCCGGCCAGTACGACGTGGTGACCTGTATGGAGATGCTGGAGCATGTGCCGGACCCGCGTTCCGTGGTGCACGCCTGCGCCCGGCTGGTGAAGCCCGGCGGCGAGGTGTTCTTCTCCACCATTAACCGCAACAGCAAAGCCTGGCTGATGGCGATTGTCGGCGCGGAGTATATCCTGCGCATGGTGCCGCGTGGCACGCACGATATTAAGAAGTTTATTCGTCCCGCCGAACTGCTGAACTGGGTGGATGAAACCCCACTGCGCGAGTGCAATATGATTGGTCTGCACTACAACCCGCTGACCAATACCTTCCGCCTGGGTGCCGGTGTGGATGTTAACTATATGATCCATACACATAGTGTGATTGAGCCGTAATACACAAGCTTGCCCCTTCTGCCGGGCGGGCGCGGCACGATACATTCCCTCCCCCGCCCTGCGGGGGTGGATCAGGGAGGGGGAGCAGGCAACTCAGCCTCGGCGTTGTTCGCTCCCCCATCCCAGCCTTCCCCCACACCGTGGGGAAGGCGCCGGTTCCACGCCAGAGTCAATCCATGGCACCCCTCGAAAAAGACCACAATCTCATTCCTTCCCCTGGCTGACATCTTTCCGTCACAGGACTTTCTTATTTTACCCGCCGTAGCCAGATCTTTTTCATTCTGTACCTGTACCGTTTCCGGTTATAGGGTGCTTAATGCAGACGAAAAAATCGTCTTAATCCGACCGGTGGAACGATGCAAATCGCTGCGCCCTGGTGCTTTTTATCCAGAAAAAATGTCGCAAAAATGGCGGATGCACAGAAAATCAGCGGTCGATCAAATTTTTCATTTTTTTCACATCAGCATTGACAGCGCGACGAGCCTTGTAACATCTGGCATTAAGAAAAAAGCCAGCCGTCGGAGCGGAAAATCGATCATAAATCAACACTTGTTATGTGCGTATAACTTACTAGAATACTCACCATCTAGTTACATCTTCACTCCCGACCCCCTATATATAGTGTTTATCCACAGAGTTACTCACAGCGAGATTTCTGTGTATAAACCGGGGATAATTAGCAAGGACAGGTAAAACGCCACATGAACCAGAGTCTGCTCGTCACTAAACGCGATGGCCGCACTGAGCGCATTAATCTTGATAAAATTCACCGGGTGCTCGACTGGGCGGCAGAAGGCCTGCAAAACGTCTCCGTATCCCAGGTTGAACTGCGTTCACATATTCAGTTCTACGATGGCATTAAAACCTCCGATATTCACGAAACCATCATCAAAGCGGCAGCTGACCTGATCTCGCGTGATGCGCCTGACTATCAGTACATGGCTGCACGCCTGGCGATTTTCCATCTGCGTAAAAAGGCCTACGGCCAGTTTGAGCCGCCAAAACTGCTCGACCAGGTGAAACGCATGGTCGCGATGGGTAAATATGACCGCCATCTGCTGGAAGACTACACGGAAGAAGAGTTCGCGCAGATGGACGATTTTATCGACCACTGGCGTGATATGAACTTCTCCTACGCCGCGGTGAAGCAGCTGGAAGGCAAATACCTGGCGCAGAACCGCGTCAGCGGTGAAATCTATGAGAGCGCACAGTTCCTCTACATTCTGGTCGCTGCCTGCCTGTTCTCCGGCTACCCGCGTGAGACCCGTCTGGACTACGTCAAACGCTTCTACGATGCAGTGTCGACCTTTAAAATCTCGCTGCCAACGCCAATCATGTCCGGCGTGCGTACCCCGACGCGCCAGTTCAGCTCCTGCGTGCTGATCGAGTGCGGCGACAGCCTCGACTCGATCAATGCCACCTCCAGCTCGATCGTTAAATACGTCTCGCAGCGTGCCGGTATCGGTATTAACGCCGGTCGTATCCGTGCGCTGGGCAGCCCAATCCGCGGTGGCGAAGCGTTCCACACCGGTTGTATCCCGTTCTACAAACACTTCCAGACCGCAGTGAAATCCTGCTCTCAGGGTGGTGTGCGTGGTGGCGCAGCAACGCTGTTCTACCCGATGTGGCACCTGGAAGTCGAAAGCCTGCTGGTACTGAAAAACAACCGTGGCGTGGAAGGCAACCGCGTACGTCATATGGACTACGGCGTGCAGCTCAACAAACTGATGTACCAGCGCCTGCTGAAAGGCCAGGACATCACCCTGTTCAGCCCGTCTGACGTTCCAGGCCTGTACGACGCGTTCTTCGCCGATCAGGACGAGTTCGAGCGCCTGTACACGCAATATGAGCAGGACAGCAGCATTCGCCAGCAGCGTGTCAAAGCGGTCGATCTGTTCTCGCTGATGATGCAGGAACGCGCCTCTACCGGCCGTATCTACATCCAGAACGTTGACCACTGCAACACCCACAGCCCGTTTGATGCCAGCATCGCGCCTGTTCGCCAGTCCAACCTGTGCCTGGAAATCGCGCTGCCAACCAAACCGCTGATGGATGTGAACGACGAAAACGGCGAGATTGCCCTGTGTACACTTTCAGCATTCAACCTGGGCGCGATTGACAGCCTCGACGACCTCGAAGAGCTGGCAACGCTGGCGGTACGTGCGCTGGATGCCCTGCTGGATTACCAGGACTATCCGATTCCGGCAGCAAAACGTGGTGCAATGGGTCGCCGTACCCTGGGTATTGGTGTGATCAACTTCGCCTACTACCTGGCGAAACATGGTGTACGCTACTCCGATGGCAGCGCCAACAACCTGACGCACAAAACCTTCGAAGCGATTCAGTTCTACCTGCTGAAAGCGTCGAACGAACTGGCAAAAGAGCAAGGCGCCTGCCCGTGGTTCAATGAAACCACGTATGCGCAGGGCATTCTGCCGATCGACACGTATAAGAAAGATCTGGATGCGATCAGCAACGAGCCGCTGCACCTGGACTGGGAAGGTCTGCGCGAGCAGATTAAAACCCACGGCCTGCGCAACTCCACGCTGTCTGCACTGATGCCGTCTGAGACCTCTTCGCAGATCTCTAACGCCACCAACGGTATTGAACCGCCACGCGGCCATATCAGTATCAAGGCGTCAAAAGACGGTATTCTGCGCCAGGTGGTGCCGGAGTATGAGCGTCTGAAAAACAGCTATGAACTGCTGTGGGATATGCCGAATAACGACGGTTATCTGCAACTGGTGGGTCTGATGCAGAAGTTTATCGACCAGGCGATCTCGTCTAACACCAACTACGATCCGACGCGTTTCGACAACGGCCGTGTGCCAATGAAACAGCTGCTGAAAGATCTGCTGACCGCCTATAAATATGGCGTGAAGACGCTCTACTACCAGAACACCCGTGATGGTGCGGAAGATGCGCAGGACGATCTGGTGCCATCGATTCAGGATGATGGCTGCGAAAGCGGCGCCTGCAAGATTTAATCTCTGATGGCCGGGTGCGCCCGGCCATTCCTCAGCTAACTGGATTTACATCATGGCTTACACCACTTTTTCCCAGAACAAAAACGATCAGCTGAAAGAACCGATGTTCTTTGGTCAGTCGGTTAACGTGGCGCGCTACGATCAGCAAAAATATGACATCTTTGAAAAGCTGATTGAGAAACAACTCTCCTTCTTCTGGCGTCCGGAAGAAGTGGATGTGTCACGCGACCGTATCGACTATCAGGGTCTGCCAGATCATGAAAAGCACATCTTTATCAGCAACCTGAAATACCAGACGCTGCTCGACTCCATTCAGGGCCGTAGTCCGAACGTCGCGCTGCTGCCGCTGATCTCAATCCCGGAACTGGAAACCTGGGTGGAAACCTGGGCGTTCTCCGAGACCATCCACTCGCGTTCTTACACCCATATCATTCGTAATATCGTCAACGATCCGGCGATTGTGTTTGACGATATCGTCACCAACGAACAGATTCTGTCACGTGCGAAAGATATCTCCGGTTATTACGATGACCTGATTGAGATGACCAGCTACTGGCATCTGCTGGGCGAAGGCACCCATGAAGTCAACGGCAAAACCATTACCGTTAATGTGCGCGCGCTGAAAAAGCAGCTGTATATTTGCCTGATGAGCGTTAACGCGCTGGAAGCGATTCGCTTCTACGTCAGCTTCGCCTGCTCCTTCGCCTTCGCTGAGCGCGAACTGATGGAAGGTAACGCCAAAATCATCAAACTGATTGCCCGTGACGAAGCGCTGCACCTGACCGGTACTCAGCACATGCTGAACCTGATGCGTAGCGGCCAGGACGATCCGGAAATGGCTGAGATCGCCGAAGAGTGCCGTCAGGAGTGCTACGATCTGTTCGTGCTGGCAGCCGAGCAGGAGAAAGAGTGGGCAGAATATCTGTTCGAAGGTGGCTCAATGATCGGCCTGAACAAAGATATTCTCTGGCAGTATATTGAGTACATCACCAATATCCGTATGCAGGCAGTGGGACTCGATCTGCCGTTCCAGACCCGTTCGAACCCGATTCCGTGGATCAACGCCTGGCTGGTGTCTGACAACGTACAGGTGGCGCCGCAGGAAGTGGAAGTCAGCTCCTACCTCGTCGGCCAGATTGACTCTGAAGTCAATAACGACGATTTCAGCGATTTCCAGCTGTAAGCAATGGCCACCTCGACCATCACGCTGCGCACCTCTGGTGCGCAGCTGCAATGTGATAACGATGACTACCCGTCACTGCTGCATGCCCTCGAATCCCATAAGCATTTTGTTGAATATCAGTGCCGTGAAGGTTTCTGCGGTTCCTGCCGTGTACGGCTGCTGAAAGGCGAAGTCTGTTATGCGGAAACACCGATCGCGTTTGTACAGGAAGGCGATATTCTGCCCTGCTGCTGCAAAGCGAAAGGGGATATTGAGCTGGAGATGTAAGCCACTCCGGCGGCCCCGGAGTGCTCCCTGTTCATCATCCACCTGCGTGCTGCCTGCAACGGGCATCACAGAAATGATTGATTTTTCTGCAACAATTCCTCACCCAATTCTTACAGCTAAATCGGTTCAACTCTTGATCCAGACACCTGAGAAGGTGCTTTTTCCCTGTCTACACTAAGCACACTTTTAAAACAGGGAGTTGTAAAATTAAGGGGTTACACTATTTTCTGCAGCAATCCCCGGTGAGTTCTCGTCGTTATGGCCTCGCCGCTTTTATTGGTCTGATTACCGGTATAATCTCCGGACTGGTCAAATTCGGTGCAGAAATTCCGCTGCCACCGCGAACGCCAGACCGCCTTACACCACCCTATGTCCTGTTGCAGGATTTAGGAATTAACGTCGACAGCCTGACAGACCTTTTCACTCACATCGTGAGTAGCGGCGACAGCCGGTAGATCCCCTCCCCGATATCGCAGGAGAGGTTCAGGGAGGGGGAGCAGCGACACCCGACAATACTGAGCCGTTAGCCCCCCTTCCCCCGCTGAAGCGGGGGAAGAGGCAGTCTGTCGTTTCCTGTAAGTTCAGCATCGGGCAGAAATACCCTCAGAAATTTAAACCTTTATCGTTTCCACCACATCAATCCAGCCATGCCCGCTCGAGACCGTATCGCCTTTCAGCCAGCGGCGCAGCATATTCATCGCCATCATTGCCACCACTTCCTGGCGCGTTTTCAGGCCGTGACGGCTGACATTAAACTTCACCCGCTGGGCATAGGTGCCTTCCGGCGTATGCAGCGCAAAACCGAGGTGATCATCATGGTATCCCCCGACACTTAACGCCAGCGCGGCATGATTATGCTGCGCCAGTTTGCGTGTCTCTTCTGCCAGCAGCAACAACGACTGCGGCTGTGATGGCAGGACATGCCCGGCTGTCAGCGCCACACCTGCTGAGACCAGCTGCCACTGCAGCAGCCCGGCAGTAAACTGTTCGCTGACGCTCAACTGCAGCTGTTTCTCAGCCAGTACCCGCGCCAGCAGCGCTGGCAACCCTTCGGTGCCTTCAAAAATCGTGCACTCCGCCACCCGCTCACGTACCTGCTGCCAGCTGGTTTCCATCGCTGCGCGCTGAGTCGCTGGCCCGGTGAGTTTCAGTTCGATAATCGGCATGGATGAGCGGTAACCCAGCACCACTCCTTCCGGCAGTGGCAGCTGATCCAGCTCCGCCGCCAGATCGCTTTCGCCACGGCCAAAGGTGGTCAGTCGCAGACACAGCGGCGGTTCCGGCAGCGCAAAACGCTGCTGCAGTCGCGGCAGGATTTGCTGTTCGACCATCACCTTAAATTCGGATGGCACACCCGGAGTAAAGAACAGCCAGCAGCGGTTCAGCTGGACGGCAAAACCACAGGCGGTGCCTACCGGGTTATCCACCAGTTCCGCACCAGCCGGGATTTCCGCCTGTTTACGATTGCTCGGCGCCATCGGGCGACCGCGGCCAGCGAAAAAGGCTTCCATTTTCGCCAGCCATTCCTGATGCAGTTCCAGCTCAACGCCCAGTGCCGTTGCTGCCGCCAGCGCGCTCAGGTCGTCGCTGGTCGGCCCAAGGCCGCCATTTACAATCAGCACATCGGCAATCTGGCTGCGCTCCTGCAGGGCAGCGACCAGCGCCGGTAAACTGTCGCCAACCGTCGATCGGCTGGTCATCGGCAGGCCATTCTGGAACAGCACATCCGCCAGCCAGGCGGCATTGGTATCCACGATTTGACCGTGCAGCACTTCATCGCCGGTCGAGAGCATTTCCACTCTTATCACTGTGTTCTCCTGTCAGCTGAGCAAGTTCTTGCTGTGAATTACCGTAGCCCGAACTCAGCGCCAGGTAAACAGCTAAAACTGCGGAAACGGGAGCCTGCGGCGCGGGTGGCGCGAAAGAAAATGCCCTCCCCCACATTGTGGAAGAGGGCTGAGGAGGCATATCGTCCTGTCGTCCCGTCATCAATGACTGCTGGCTTACCCGTGGCACTGCACCGCTGATGCTAAAAGGAGGGGTTATTGATAACAAACTCAAGCGTTTCACGGTGACTGCGGCGCTCATCCGCGCGCGTATCACCGATACGGTACAGCGCCAGCCGGACACTGTGGTTACCGTTCTGACTGAATGCCGTAAATACTTCCGGGTTCAGCTTAAGCTCAAAGAAATTGGTGTTCACCTGCGCGGGGATCACCACCTGCTCAGCAGCGTTATCGACAGAAACGGTAAAGATCAGCTCTGCCGCAGCTTCAAGCACCGGCGTGAAAATGCCGGTGATCGTCACCGCATCGCGATGGGTGTGCAGCACCGGATTGACGATTTGAAAATATGGTGCGGGTCGCCAGACCACGGCTCTGACGGGTTCGGTACTGGTAAATGGCTTCACGAAAAACGCCCTGCTGTCGAGGGTCAGCGTCGCGGGTGGCAGCGTTTTCCCCGGCAGGGCGGCATCAGTGCGGACATGTGCCGCCGCGTTGATCAAACCGGACTGGAGCGGTCCACTATAGATGTCGGCTGCACCGGTGATACCGCGCCATCCCGCCGCATCATATGATGTGCCTTTCGGCTCGCCGGTCGCTTCATCCATCATCCAGTACCAGCACTTCACCGGAAAATCAGCCTCAACCGCCGCATCCGCCAGCAGCAGAGAAAGGGTCGCAGATGGCAGTATCACACCTGCCGCACAGTGCAGATGCACAGAGTAGGTTAGCGCCTCACCTGAATTAACATCGCCAGACGTCGCCGACGCGCCATCCCATCTCGCACTCAGGAAGGTCGCCGCGTCAAAGCGTGCCGGCTCCTGCGGCGAAACACGCTGTAAATTATCCGTGGTTCTGAGGTAAACACCGTGCGAGAAATCCCTCTGCTGTCCCGCCGCTGCCGTGATATCGACAGTAAAGGTATAAGGCGATAACTCCCCCGCTTTCCTGTCGGAAATATCCTGCCAGTGCGCGCCACCATCCGTGCTGAGTTCGAGACGGGCAAATTTAACCTGTGCCGAGGGTTCCCTGATTGTCCCCGTCAGGGTGATTTCCGGGGAAGCCATTTTAATAACAAAATCTTCCAGCTTCAGCAGATCCGATTCAACATCAAAGAACACGCTAAATGGCGCTCCCCAGTTGCTCGCCCCTTCCTCCGCGCAACTAAACTGCAGCGTCACCGGGTGGGTAAACTCATAATGAATGGTGAAGACAAGCGCAGTGCTGCTGGTAACAGGGACATCTGCCGGATCAGCTACATTCCAGGCACCTCCTGAATCACCAGCCTGTCGCCATCTGATCTGCATGCTCGCTGTTTTAGCCGCCACCGCAAGGCTGGCATGAACCTTCGTTAACCGGGTGCCGGCCGCGACTAGATACTTTCCGTTAAGCAAAGGCGAGTCGGGTATGGTGACTGAAGAGAATACCGGCCCCATCATGGCAATCGGGAGCGAGCGGGAGCGGTACAAGGCCGTTTTTACGATATTGCTCTGCTTAACGTACAACGTTGCATCTATCACCGCCTCGTTGTCATCAGCGACAAAACTATGGTTCGCATCCACCTGTACTTCAATGGTCCACCCCAATGGGGTATCCAGCGATGTATCCGGGACGTTAGCGGATGTCCATGTTGCGAACATCCAGCGCTGACTGGCGTATTTTTCCCGCTCATCGCCAGTCATGTTCCAGTTGTTCATGATGCCACGGGAAACATCTGGCCCCCCGGTCCAGTCAGCACTGTAATCCCCGAGGTGGACTCTGCCTGCTGTTTTTTCCACCGATTTCATCGTTAAGGAAGGTGCGATTTAATCGTCAATTATGAGAACATAACCCTTTCTTTGACATAGACTTTTCACGATGCCCG
>NZ_CBFFRK010000077.1:0-21210 GCF_965644245.1 Erwinia sp. V71 | reverse complement strand
GACAAACCACATCAATCTTTGCCATCAATCATCCAAAGGGCAAAGAGTACAACAACACTAAGTCTGCGTCACGACCATAAATACCGTATTTAATAAAGAAAGAGAATTTCTCTTTTAAAGACAACCCGCCATAAGAGGACAGCTTTATATCTGCTATCAAGTCCATTTTTTATCGGATGAAAACGGAAATAGTTTGATCCTTCTCAGCTTTTCAAGACAATCACCTTCAGGCCGATAATAGTCTGAAAAGTATTTATACTCCTGCCGCCACTCTCTGAGCTTCTGCCTGAGTACAGCCTGTTTGTTTTTTTTCTCGAACAATTCTTTCAGCACAGCCAGACTGTTGTTAAGACTGTTGCTTATGCTCAGGTAATCTTCAGCTGTTAATGGTGATAATCGCTCATCTGGCGTAAAATCCTCCAGCTCCGCAAAGAATTTTTCCCGATACTCCTGCTTCCCTAATGATGCAGCGATAAAACCATACCCTTCTTTAATCAGCTTTTCATGTACATTTTTAGTTGCTGCATTATTCGGAGATACAACGGCCACACGTAAATTTCTTACGACCGCACTGGCAATAATATTTAATATCGTCTGTGTCTTTCCTGTACCGGGAGGTCCCTCAACCATACTGATTTGACGACTGAATGTATTCTCAACTGCATTAATCTGGCTAAGGTTGATCCCAAATGGGAAAACTACCGGGAAAGGTGCTGAGGAAGTTCTATTTTCTTTATTAAAATAAGCATGCAGAGCACTATCTTCTGATGCAAAAGCAAGCGCATTCACCCTCTTACGGTAGAAGCCTACTCCACTTTCTGGTAAATTCCCTCCCTGTAAATCTTTCAAAGAAGCGATTACAGAAAAATAATCAAACACTTCTTTTTCGGGCCCTGAATGTGGCTTTATATTTTTAATCTCTACTCTTTTAACAGGATATTTATATTTGGTTTTATTATTAAAAAAGGTGATATGAAAGAATCTTTTATCATCGGATAAGAATATACTTTCACAATCATCCTTCTTCTTACCATCAATATAAATAATTTTATCATTGCCTAACGTAATCGCTTCCATGTTTACCATTTCAATATCCCTATTTGGTCTGGATGATAATCTCTGGCAATGTTTGCCAGATGAGTAACATATAGCAATCTGCAAATTGTGCGTTCAACTTCCCGGAATATCAAGACCTGTCGACATATCGATCTGCGAATGATGTGAGGATAATAAATTAACCCAAAAAGAAATAGCTGACTCTTATAGCAAAGACAATAATGCCCCACCCAGTAACCTCAGGGAGGGGCAAACCAAACTAACGCTGCATCTGCTCATCGTGCAGCCACTGCGCCACACGTTTTGAGAAGTACGTCAGAATGCCGTTCGCACCTGCGCGCTTAAAGCACAGCAGGGATTCCATCACTGCCGGTTTCTCCGCCAGCCAGCCATTCTGAATCGCCGCCATATGCATCGCATACTCACCCGAAACCTGGTAAGCAAAAGTCGGCACGCCGAAGGTGTCTTTTACCCGACGGATAACGTCCAGGTATGGCATGCCCGGCTTGACCATCACCATATCCGCACCTTCCTGCAGATCCTGGGCAATTTCCTGCAGCGCTTCGTCAGTATTCGCCGGGTCCATCTGATAGGTCATCTTATTGCCACCTTTCAGATTCGACGCCGAGCCAATTGCATCGCGGAACGGGCCGTAGTAGCAGGAAGCATATTTGGCGGAGTACGCCATAATCTGGGTATTGACCAGACCATCCAGCTCCAGCTGATCACGGATTGCGCCAATACGGCCATCCATCATGTCGCTTGGCGCCACAATCTCTGCACCCGCTTCGGCGTGGGACAATGCCTGGCGCACCAGAATCTCTTTGGTGATGTCATTAATCACATAACCATCAGCATCGATCACGCCATCCTGGCCGTGGGTAGTGTACGGGTCCAGCGCGACGTCAGTTAACAGACCCAGCTCCGGTACTGCATCTTTCAGGGCACGCACGGTACGCTGGATCAGACCATCCGGGTTGTAGGCTTCTTTGGCATGCAGGGATTTCTTATCTGCTTCAATCACCGGGAACAGCGACAAGACCGGCACGCCCAGTTTAGCGACAGCTTCCGCTTCTTTGATCAGCAGATCGATGGTCATCCGATGGACGCCCGGCATCGATGGCACTTCCTGCTGCTGGTTGTGGCCTTCCATCACGAACACCGGGTAGATCAGGTCGTTGACCGTTAACTGGTTTTCAGCCACCAGACGACGACTAAAATCATGGCGACGGACACGACGCAGGCGGCGGCCGGGAAAGGCTCCAGGAAAAGCAAAACTCATTTTGAATAGAACTCCTGTTTGAGATCGCACAGGCTATCTTACTTGCCATTTTGAACCTGGGCAGTGCTCATTCCCCTCACGTATTTCGTGTACGCTCGGGTCATTGCGCGCTGTCCGCGTTCAAACTGGCTGCGGCGATAACGCCTGAACGCGAGCATCAGTGGGATCTGCTTTAAGTGATATTAAACAGATTCCGCGTATTTTCTGTTGTCTGCTGCGCTAACCATTCAGCGTCTTCACCACGCCAGGCGGCGACCTGCTGCACAATATGCGGCAGAAAACAGGGTTCATTGCGGCGGGAAGGCGGGCGGGGCCGCATATCCCGGGGCAACAGATAAGGTGCATCGGTTTCCAGCAGCAGACGATCCGCCGGAATCAATGGCAGTAACTCACGTAATTCAAGGCCGCGGCGCTCATCGCATACCCAGCCGGTAATACCAACCGACAGTCCCGCCGCGAGGCACTCTTCCAGTTCGGCCTGAGTGCCGGTAAAGCAGTGCACGACAGCCCCAGGCAGCTTCGCCAGCCATGGTTGCAGAATGTCGATAAAGCGACGATGCGCATCGCGGCAATGCAGGAACACCGGCATCGCCAGTTCAGCCGCAAGCGCCAGTTGCGCCTCAAAGGCGTATTCCTGCTGCTGCGGCTCAGAAAAATTGCGGTTGAAATCGAGTCCGCACTCACCGATGGCAACGACCTGCGGATGTGCAGCAAGGCGACGCAGGGTGGCAGCCGTTTCCGCCGACCATTCACTGGCATGGTGGGGATGCACCCCGGCAGTTGACCAGCAATAGCCGTCATGCTGCTGCGCCAGGCTCTGCGCCTGCTGGCTCTCGAGTGCGCTGGTGCCGGTGATCAGAATCCCGGTGACGCCCGCTTCGCGCGCGCGTTCCACCACCTGTTCACGATCTTTGGCGAATTGCGTACTGGTCAGGTTTACACCGATATCAAACATAGTTCTTCCCAAACAGTAACCGCCCTTACGGGCGGTTAAGTGTGACGTAACATTCCTCGCGACAGCGATGGAATCTCGTGCTTCTCCTGTACGTCAGGAGCCGGATTCCTCTTCCTGATCCTCATCCTGACGCCCTTTTCCCGTATAGAATCGGGCAAAGAATACGCCGACTTCAAACAGGCAGTACATCGGAATAGCGAGCAAAGTTTGCGAAAAAACGTCCGGCGGCGTCAGCAACATGCCGACGACAAACGCCCCCACCAATACATACGGGCGCTTCGCTTTCAGATCTTCCGGGGTCGTCACCCCTGTCCAGCACAGTAATACAATCGCAATCGGCACTTCAAATGACACGCCAAACGCCATAAACAGCGCCATGACGAAATCAAGGTAGTTATTGATATCCGTAGCAATTAACACGCCCTGCGGCGCGGTTTTGGCAAAGAAGCCGAATGCCAGCGGGAAAACAATAAAGTAGGCAAATGCCATACCGATATAAAACAGCGCCGTGCTGGAAAACAGCAATGGCATCACCAGTTTACGTTCATGGCGATACAGCGCCGGGGCGACAAACGCCCATACCTGATGCAGGATCACCGGTATCGCCAGGAAAACCGACACAATCATGGTCAGTTTAATCGGCGTAAAGAACGGTGACGCGACATCGGTGGCGATCATACTGGCACCGGCCGGCATCTGTTTGATTAGCGGTGCGGAAACCAGCTGATAAATGTCATTCGAGAAATACGCCAGCGCAGCAAAGATGGCGATAACAGCAATGATGCAGTTTAACAGGCGCTTACGCAGCTCTATCAGATGACTGATCAGCGGTTGGGTATCTTCAACGGCCATGTTTAACGTTCACCGCTTGTTGGAGTGGTTGAGGTCGGGGCAGACGCTGATGGTGCAGCGGCAGGCGCTTTCACCGGGGCGGCAGGTGCAGACGTCACGGCCTCGGTGGCAGCTTTTATCGTGGCTGACTCCGGTGCAGCAACGACTGGCGTTTGACCTGCTGCAGGCTCCGTTACGGTTGCGACAGATTCTGGCACAGGTGCCTGCGCTGGTGCGCTGGCTTGCGCGTCCGCATCTGCAGGCGTCAGGTCATCGTGTGACCTCGGCGCATCTTTCACCACCGGATTATGGATGGTGTGCGCTTCGTCCTCTGCTTTTTCATTCTCACCGAGGTAAGAACGTTTCATCGATTCCGCGCTTTTCTTCAGCTCTTCCATCGATGCTTTCAGCTCAGGCGACAGCGAGTCTTTACTGGCTTGCTCAACTTTGCGCAGGCTCTCCTGCAGTTCCTGCAGCTTGAGTTCCTGCGCCAGTTCGTTCTGCACACTCGATGCCAGTGAACGCAGCGCACGGATCCAGCCGACCACGGTTCTGACTGCTATTGGCAAACGTTGCGGACCGAGTACCACCAGACCAATCACGAATACCAGTAACAGCTCACTAAAACCTATGTCGAACACGGTTTATACCTTGTCTTTGTCTTGCTTAGCTTCTTCGCTTTTCGCGTCGGTATGCTGCTTATCGGCCAGGGTTTTGGCGCTGAAGTCAGCATCATCAGCATCTTTGTCTTTCTGGTTATCATCACCCATCGCTTTTTTGAAGCCTTTGAGAGACTCACCTAAATCTGAACCCAGACCACGTAATTTTTTGGTACCAAACAGAAGTACGACAATAACGGCAATAATTAACAATTGCCCAAAACCAATACTGCCCATGTTTTTGCCTCTGTGTTAATAATTTTTCAGAACCGCAGTATATAACAACTGACCGGCGGGTCACGTGCTACACACCCGCCAACTCAGCATTAAAGCGTCTTTTTACTCTTAATGACAATCAGTTTGTCTTATACCTTTCACGACAGTCAGTTTGTTTTACGCCAGCCGATCAGCCACCCCACCAGGCCACATGCCATCATCACTGCGGACAGCCATTCCCACTCTGGGCGGGTTAACAGGATAGCGGTGCCACTCACCAGTAAGGTCGCACCAATGCCAAACAGAAAACGCGACTGATGCTGGCGCGTACGCTGTGTCTGCATATCCGTTACTAACTTGTCGACACTGTGTTGCAGGCGCTTATGCTGACGCAGACTGTCGTAGAACAGCTCCGGTAACTCCGGCATTTTCTCCGCCCAGTAAGGTGCTTTTTCCTTCAGCGCGCGCACAATTGCCGGAATGCCTACTTGATCTTTGATCCAGTCTTCGAGGAAAGGTTTGGCGGTTTTCCACAGGTCGAGTTGTGGATAGAGCTGACGCCCGACGCCTTCGACATACAACAGGGTTTTCTGCAACAGCACCAGCTGCGGCTGCACTTCCATATTGAAGCGGCGCGCGGTGTTAAACAGGTTTAACAGCACATGGCCAAAGGAGATTTCCGCCAGTGGCTTCTCGAAAATCGGCTCACACACCGTACGAATAGAAAACTCAAAATCTTCCACATTGGTATCCGGTGGCACCCAGCCGGAATCTACATGCAGTTCAGCTACTTTGCGGTAATCACGGTTAAAGAACGCGATAAAGTTCTCCGCCAGGTAGCGTTTATCCTCTTTATTCAGCGAACCGACAATCCCGCAGTCGATACCGATATATTGCGGATCTTCCGGGTGATCATAGCTGACAAAAATATTGCCGGGATGCATATCAGCGTGGAAGAAACTGTCGCGGAATACCTGAGTGAAGAACACCTGTACCCCGCGCTCCGCCAGCAGCTTCATATTGACGCCATGCTGTTCCAGCGTTGCCACATCCGAAATCGGAATGCCGTAGATACGTTCCATCACCAGCATCGATTCACTGCAGTAATCGGAATAGACTTCCGGCACGTACAGCATTTTGCTGTTGTCGAAATTACGCCGCAGCTGAATGGCGTTGGCCGCTTCACGCAACAGATTCAGTTCATCCAGAAGTGTTTTCTCGTAGTCTGCCACCACTTCTACCGGGCGCAGACGTCGCCCGTCCGGCAGCAGACGTGGCACCCAGCGCGCGAGACGGTAGATCAGCTTCATATCCGCTTTAATCACCGGCAGAATGTCAGGGCGGATCACTTTGAGCACCACCTTCTGACCATTCTCTTTCAGCGTCGCGGTATGCACCTGGGCAATCGACGCCGAAGCCAGCGGCTCGATATCAAAATCGTCAAACCAGGTTTCAATGCTGCCGCCGAGCGACAGTTCAATCTGCTGACGCGCCAGTTCACCCTTAAAAGGCGCCACACGGTCCTGCAGCATTGCCAGTTGATCGGCAATCTGTGGCGGGAACAGGTCGCGGCGTGTCGACATCATCTGACCAAACTTGATCCACACCGGCCCCAGTTGCTCCAGTGCCAGACGCAGGCGCACGCCTAATGGCTGATCTTTATGACGATTAGGTATCCAGAAAATGCAGCGCCGCCACAAACGAATCGGCAGGGTAATGCGCATACGCGGGATCAGTTCATCAAGGCCGTAACTCAGAAAGACCTTAATGATGTAATAGAGACGGCGCAGTTCACCAGGTGTCATTGTCCCTCCAGCTTAGCCAGACGGGCGCTGAGCGCGTCAAGGGAACGATTGACGGCATCCACTTCTTCAGCAAACCAGGCCTGTTCCAGACGTCCCGGCGCAACACGCCACTCTTCCGTCAGGATTTCCGCCACGTAACCTTGTTTACGCTGCAGATCGGTACGCAGGAAACGCCATCCGCGCTGCGCGAACTGGCTGATGCCCTGTGCGGCAATATCACCAATCCACGGGGCGAGATATTCCGCCGGATCCAGCTCCGCCGCATCGATCAGCGCGGAGAAGTGTTGTACCACCTGCAAATCACCTTCAACATCCAGCTCACCGCTGCGGATCAGACTGGTCAGTTGCTGACGATCGCGCAGTTTTGGCAGCACGGCGAAGCGGGTTTTCACCGTACAGTCAGTTGCATCCTGCCATTCACCCAGGACATCCACCTGCAGCTCACTGAATACCAGTGTCAGCGGCTGCGGCAGTTCCTGTAACTGAATGGCCAGGGTTTTGCCGGTTAAACGTTGACGCGCCGCTTTCAGTCCACGATCGCGATACAGAATATGGTTAAGCGCGGTCTCCAGACCTGCGGTTAACAGCGGCGTTAAGGTCATGCGTTTTCCTGGTTAAAACTTAAATCCACGATGCAGCGCAACAATGCCGCCCGTCAGGTTGTAGTAAGTGGCGTTTTCGAAACCCACATCCATCATCATCGCTTTTAACGTTTCCTGATCCGGATGCATGCGAATGGATTCCGCCAGATAGCGATAGCTCTCTGAATCCTTCGCGACCAGTTCGCCGATACGCGGCAGAATATGGAAAGAGTAGGCGTCGTAAGCTTTGTTCAGTGGCTCAAGGAGCGGTTTTGAGAACTCCAGCACCAGCAGGCGACCGCCTGGCTTCAGCACCCGGAACATGGAAGCCAGCGCTTTCTCTTTTTCGGTCACGTTACGCAGACCGAAAGAGATGGTGATGCAGTCAAAATAGTTATCGGGGAACGGCAGCGCTTCAGCATTCGCCTGTACGTAGCTGACATTACCGACCACACCGCTGTTGCGCAGTTTTTCACGTCCCATCTTCAGCATTGAGCTGTTGATGTCCGCCAGCACCACCTGGCCAGTTTCACCGACCAGACGCGAGAATTTTGCCGTCAGATCGCCCGTGCCGCCTGCCAGGTCCAGGACCCGCTGGCCGCGACGCACGCCGCTGCAGTCAATGGTGAAGCGTTTCCAGATACGATGGATGCCAAAAGACATCAGATCGTTCATCAGGTCATACTTCGCCGCTACGGAATGGAATACCTCAGCCACCATGTCCGCTTTGTCAGTTTTCGCTACGGTGCGAAAACCAAAATGCGTGGTTTCCTGTGATTCATCTGCCATTTGTTTTGCCTGCTCCACAATCAAATATCTCCAAAGTGTACCAGAGTCAGGGTAGCCAGGCACGTAACCCGGCGTTTATTCGTTGATTTGCCGTGGCATCCGCTCCGCCAGCGAGGCAGCAAATTCAGCGGGCTGATCATCGGCAAAGTCGGCATCCTCTGCTGCTTCCGGCAGAGCATCCGCCGCCAGGCGTGGATTAATGGGCCGTTTGACCTCAACACCAAGCTGACGGAAGCTTTCACTCTGCGCAATCAGGTTGCCACGCCCTTCTGATAATTTTTTCATCGCCGCACGGTAGCTGTCCTGCGCCCGGTCAAGGTTTTGCCCCATACTGGTCATATCGTCCACGAACAGGCGCATCTTGTCATACAGCCGCGCGGCGCGATCGGCAATGCGCTGGGCATTACGGCTCTGATGTTCATAGCGCCAGAGATTGTTAATCGTGCGCAGCGCCACCAGCAGTGTGGTGGGACTGACCAGCATAATATTGAGTTTCAGCGCCTCGCTAATCAGCTCCGGCTGGCGGTCAATCGCCAGCAGGAACGCCGGTTCCACCGGGATAAACATCAGCACATAATCCAGCGAGCGTAAACCGGGCAATTGTTGATAATCTTTGCGGCTCAGCAGGCGCAGATGGGCGCGGATCGCCGCAATATGTTCGTTGATCGCCTGTTCGCGCGTCACCTCATCATCGCCGTTGAAATAGCGTTCATAGGCCACCAGCGTCATTTTGGCGTCAATCACCACATCCTTACCCTGCGGTAAGCGCACGATCACATCCGGTTGCATACGGCTGTTTTGATCGACCTGCACATTGACCTGAGTTTCATACTCATAGCCTTCGCGCAGCCCGGAGGCTTCCAGCACCCGGCTCAGCACTACTTCTCCCCAGTTGCCCTGGGTTTTGTTATCGCCTTTCAGCGCTTTAGTGAGGTTAATCGCCTCCTGCGCCATCTGCGCATTCAGCTGCTGCAGGTTACGAATTTCATGAGACAGGGTGTGACGCTCACGCGCTTCCTGGCCAAAACTCTCCTGCACCTGACGGCGAAAACCATCCAGTTGCTCGCGCAGCGGGGTGATCAGGCTGTTCAGGCTCTGACGGTTTTGTTCATCGACCCGACGGCCGCTGTTTTCAAAGATTCGGTTGGCGAGATTTTCAAACTGCGCACTCAGGCGTTGTTCGCTGTTCACCAGCAGACGCTGCTTCTCTTCCGCCGCCATCCGTGTTTCTTCCAGACGAATAGTGACTTCACGCAGTTCGGCTTCCTGTGCGCTGTTGACCTCCAGCTGAGTACGCAACTCACGGCTGAGTTGCTCGCTCTCATTGCGCCAGTGGTCGAAGTGATGCAGTTTTTCCTGGGCGGCGGCCAGCGCGCCGTGCAACTGGCGCAGCTCTTTCTCACGCAGCTGTAACTCCTGCTGCTGGATCTGCTGTTGCTGTTCGGCCTGCTGCAGCGACTGCGCTAATAGTCGTCTTTCCGTTTCCTGGCTCGCCTGCTGCTGACTGTGGCGCAGATGGGCAATGATCCATCCCACCAGTAGCCCCGTAAGACCCAGGCACAGGCCAAAAAGATATTCTCTGTCCACCGTACTCTCCCACCATCATCAAACAGTGCAAAGGTAGAGTGGCACTGTATAAATGTCCAGACAAAAAGCGCAAATGTCACGGGTTTCAGTGGGTTTCAGCAGGGATTAGGGGATATCTCGCAAAAATGCACAGGAGGTGAAGAAGATAAGGAGATAACTGTTCCCCCTCCCCAGCCCTCCCCCATGTTATGGGGGAGGAAGTGGAACCCACTTATGTTATGGGGAGGAGGTGAACGAAGGCAGGGTTACAACAGACGACGCGCGGCTTCCACCACAATCTTCACGGCATCGCTTTCAGTCTGCTTCATGGTTTCCGCATCCGGGATCTCTTTCTGGGTGCGGTTAACAATCACGCCAGCAACCATCCCGGCGCGCAGCCCCTGGCTGGCGCACATGGTCAGCAGGGTGGCGGACTCCATTTCATAGTTCAGCACCCCCATCTGCTGCCACTCTTTCATCGAGCCCTGGAAACGGCTGACCACGCGGCCAGAGAAGGTGTCATAACGCTCCTGACCTGGGTAGAAGGTATCGGATGATGCGGTAATGCCGATATGGGTCGCTGCGCCGGCGTCTTTTGCCGCCGCCACTAGCGCGGTGGTGCAGTCAAAGTCCGCTACCGCCGGGAACTCCATCGGAGCGAAATGCAGGCTGGCGCCATCGAGGCGTACAGAACCCGTCGTGACCAGTACATCGCCAACATTAATATGCGGCTGGATCGCCCCGGTGGTGCCGACACGCAGGAAGGTCCGCACCCCCAGTTGCGCCAGTTCTTCTACCGCGATAGAGGTCGACGGACCACCGATGCCGGTCGAGCACACCACCACCGGTTTACCGTTCAGCTCAGCACGCCAGGTGGTGAATTCGCGGTGTGATGCCAGATGCACCGGGTTATCCATCAGCGCGGCGATTTTTTTCACGCGCTCAGGGTCGCCGGGCACAATCGCCAGCGTCGCGCCCTGCAAGTCGGCTTTGGTAATACCAAGGTGGAACACATCAGACTGGGCCATAACAGACTCCTGAAGGAAAAAGATAAAAATCTCAGGCGCTACTGTAAGCCAATAGCCGCCCGTTTAATGTGATGAAATTCACTTATAAAAATGAAAGTTACATTGTCGACATTTGATAACGTGATTTATATCACATAAAACAGTTATCTCAGCCTTATTCGCGTACCGTCTCCCGCCGCACTGCACATAACTCAAACCTAATCCTGGCTATAGTTATCTGATTGCGCTAATGCTCAGCATGGAGAGGACAATGAAGACCGAAGATAACATGGCGAAAAAGCCCGGCAACAGCGGCTTCGCACCTGCAGTGCAGCCCACCGCTGCCACCACCATTATTACCGGCGGCGAGGATATTGCGTCCGGTGAAACCTCCATTCCCAGCCAGGGCGACAATATGCCCGCCTTCCACGCCAGACCTAAACAGGCCAGCGGCCCGTTGCCGGTCGTGATTGTGGTGCAGGAGATCTTTGGCGTACATGAACATATTCGTGATATCTGCCGCCGCCTGGCGCGCGAAGGTTATCTGGCGATCGCGCCGGAACTCTATTTCCGGGAGGGCGATCCCAGCGACTACAGTGATATTCCCACGCTGCTGAAAGAGCTGGTCAGCAACGTCTCTGATGCTCAGGTGCTTGCCGATCTCGACCATGTGGCAAACTGGGCCTCACGCCATGATGGCGATATGCGCAATATCGCCGTCACCGGTTTCTGCTGGGGCGGCCGCATCAGCTGGCTGTATGCCGCCCATAATCCACAGGTCAAAGCAGCGGTAGCCTGGTATGGCAAACTGGTTGGTGAGAAAACACTGAAACAACCGAAACACCCGCTGGATATCGCCGTCGACCTCAATGCCCCGGTACTGGGTTTATATGGCGGCAAAGATGACGGTATTCCACAGGAGAGCGTTGACCTGATGCGTCAGGCGCTGCGTGCCGCGAATGCTAAAGCGGAGATCGTGGTCTATCCTGATGCCGGACACGCTTTCAACGCGGATTATCGTCCGAGCTACCACCAGGAATCCGCGCAGGATGGCTGGCAACGTATGCTGGCCTGGTTTAAACAAGCCGGTGTCGCGGCGAACACGCAGGCATAAAAAAGGGGGCACCACATGGTGCCCCGGTCAGACAACACAACACGGTTTTACCGCAACGTTATACTTTCTCCGTACGCAGGTTCTGCGCCGCTTTCACCATATTGGCCAGCGCCTGACGGGTTTCCGTCCAGCCACGGGTTTTCAGGCCACAGTCCGGATTCACCCACAGGCGCTCTTGCGGAATGCTCTGCGCCGCTTTACGCAGCAGATCTTCCATCCATTCCACGCTCGGCACATTCGGTGAGTGGATGTCGTAGACACCCGGGCCAATTTCATTCGGGTATTCGAACGCTTTAAACGCATCCAGCAGATCCATA
Organism: Erwinia sp. V71; assembly: GCF_965644245.1. NCBI lineage: Bacteria > Pseudomonadati > Pseudomonadota > Gammaproteobacteria > Enterobacterales > Erwiniaceae > Erwinia > Erwinia sp. V71. Next base: position 9,032 of record NZ_CBFFRK010000077.1, on the reverse strand, counting down.
TCAGAGCGGGACGTCTCAATGGTGATCACGTCCGCATCCAGCGCGGCGATAGAATCCATGATGTCATTGAACTCGCAGTAACACATATGGGTGTGGATCTGCGTTTCGTCCTGCGCCACCGCCGCATTGAGACGGAATGCCTCCACCGCCCAGCTCAGATAGGCCGCCCAGTCTGACTGGTGCAGTGGCAGGCCTTCACGCAGCGCCGGTTCGTCAATCTGAATGATGCCGATACCGGCTTTTTCCAGATCGGCCACTTCATCACGCAGCGCCAGCGCAATCTGTTTCGCGATGGTTTCACGACTCACATCTTCACGCGGGAAGGACCAGCAGAGAATGGTCACCGGGCCAGTCAGCATGCCTTTTACCGGTTTGTCAGTCAGCGACTGCGCATACTTCGCCCACTCCACGGTAATCGCCTGCGGACGGCTGACGTCACCGATAATCACTGGCGGTTTCACACAGCGTGAACCATAGCTCTGCACCCAGCCGTTCTGTGTAAAGACAAAGCCATCGAGGTTTTCACCGAAGTATTCGACCATATCGTTACGCTCAGCTTCACCGTGCACCAGCACGTCGAGGCCCAGACGTTCCTGCTCCGCAATCGCCTGCTTAATGTGTTCAGCAATGCCGGTACGGTAGTGGCCACCATCAATGTTGCCTTTTTTGAAGTCGAGACGCAGGCCGCGGATTTCAGTGGTTTGCGGGAAAGAGCCAATCGTGGTGGTTGGCCATGCAGGCAGGCTGAAACGCTCACGCTGAGCTTTGGCACGCACCTGATAACTGCTGTCACGCAGGCTGTCTTTGCTGGTGATGGCCGCCAGACGCTGAGCAACTGCCGCGTTGTGGACACGGGCCGAATTGCGACGGGCACGGATGGGCGCGCTCCAGGCTGCCAGTGACGCCGCATCGTTATGGTTCAGGGCGTTTGCCAGCAGCGCCAGCTCGCCACACTTCTGCAGCGCGAAGGAGAACCAGCTTTTCACTTCGTCGTCGAGGCGGGTTTCCACGCTCAGATCGATTGGGCTGTGCAGCAGTGAGCAGGAGGAACCGATCCACAGCTGTTTGCGCTGAGCCACCAGCGGTTGCAGGCGTTCAAACCAGCTGCTGAGATCCGCACGCCAGACGTTACGGCCGTTAATCACCCCCACAGACAGCAGCCAGTCCGCTGGCAGTTGCTGGTTCAGCTGCTGAATATCGTCTTTACCGTGCACCAGGTCGACGTGCAGCCCCTGCACCGGCAGAGCTTTGATCACATCGAGGTTCTGACCAATACTGTCAAAGTAGGTGGTCAGCAGCAGCCGGGTTTCTCCCTGCAGCGCGTCGTAAGCAGGTTTGAATGCCGCACGCCACGCCTCTGGCAGTTCCAGAGCCAGCGCGGGTTCATCGATCTGCACCCACCCGATGTCGAGTTTTTTCAGTTCAGCCAGCACGTGTTTGTAAACCGGCAGGATGTCCTGCAGCAGTGACAGGCGGTCAAACGGCTCACCTTTCACTTTACCCAGCCACAGGTAAGTGACCGGGCCCAGCAGCACAGGTTTCACGTTGTGGCCCAGCGCCAGCGCTTCGTCCACTTCATCCAGCAGCTGTGTCCAGGTCAGTCTGAACTGCTGGCCTTTGACGAATTCCGGAACCATATAATGATAGTTAGTGTTAAACCATTTGGTCATTTCCGCTGCGGCGGCAGGCTCACCCGTCGGCGCACGGCCACGGCCAAGGCGGAACAGGGTATCGAGGTCGACAGAGCCGTCTTTGTTCTGATGGCGTGCGGGCACGTTGCCCAGCAGCAGGCTGGTCGTCAGGACATGATCGTACCAGGCGAAATCGCCCACCGGCAGCAGATCCACTCCGGCGTCTTTTTGTTGCTGCCAGTGGCGAGCACGCAGCTCGCGACCCACAGCCAGTAATTCGTGTTGCGTGCTGTTGCCCGCCCAGTAGCTTTCTTGTGCTTTTTTCAATTCGCGACGCAGACCGACGCGGGGGAATCCGAGTGTATGATTCAGGATAGTCATATCTTTGCCTTAAATTTGTGTTGTCGTGCGCTGGCAGGTAAGATAGCCAGAAGTTTAGCCGTCCAGATGTTTACACATCCATATTGTGCAGGTAGTGTATTTATCACAAGCGCAAATTATTCACTCTCGATGTGAAGGACTCTCATGATCGAACTCAAACACCTGCGGACGTTGCAGGCCTTAAGGAACTCAGGCTCGCTGGCTGCCGCCGCTGCCCAGCTTCATCAGACGCAATCGGCGTTATCCCACCAGTTCAGCGACCTGGAGCAACGTCTCGGTTTTCGTTTGTTTGTGCGTAAAAGTCAGCCGCTGCGCTTTACACCGCAGGGGGAGATTTTGCTGCAGCTGGCGGAACAGGTGCTGCCGCAGATTCAGCATGCGCTGCAGGCCTGCCATGAGCCGCATCAGACCACGCTGCGCATCGCGATTGAGTGTCACAGCTGCATCCAGTGGCTGACGCCCGCGCTGGACAATTTCCGTCAGAGCTGGCCGCAGGTGGTGATGGACTTTAAATCGGGCGTAACCTTCGACCCGCAACCCGCGCTGCAACAGGGTGAGCTGGATGTGGTGCTGACTTCGGACATCCTGCCACGCAGCGGTTTGCACTATACGCCGATGTTTGATTTCGAGGTGCGGCTGGTACTGGCGCCAGACCATCCGCTGGCGCAGGTGGAGCATATTTCACCGGACGACCTCGCCAGCGAGGTACTGATGATCTATCCGGTACAGCGCCAGCGGCTGGATATCTGGCGTAACTTCCTGCAGCCCGCTGGCATCAGCCCGGTGCTGAAAAGCGTCGACAATACCCTGTTGCTGATTCAGATGGTGGCAGCGCGTATGGGGATTGCCGCCCTGCCGCACTGGGTGGTGGAGAGTTTTGAACATCAGGGGCTGATTGTGACCCGTACGCTGGGTGAAGGCCTGTGGAGCCGGTTGTATGCCGCCGTCCGCGATGGCGAGCAGCGTCAGCCCGTGGTCGAAGCGTTTGTGCGTTCGGCGCGCCAGCACGCCTGCGAACATCTGCCGTTTGTACGTGATGCCTCGCGCCCGGGCACGCCACTGCCGATCTCCGCCAGCCAGCTCTGACCGCAGCGAGTGTGTTTAATCACTCCCCTGCGACGAGGCAATGTGTATAATGCGCGCCATTGCCTGTGACAGATAAAGAGATTTCAGCATGACCAATAATGACGTATTACGCAGCGTGCGCTACATACTGGACCTGAGTGACGCCAAAATGGTCGCCGTTCTGGCGCTGGCCGGGAGTGAAGTCTCTGTCGAAGAGATGCGGGCGTTTATGAAGAAAGAAGAAGATGAAGGTTACCGTCCGTGCCCGGATATTGTCATGGGACTGTTTCTGAATGGCCTGATTTTCTCTCTGCGCGGAAAAAGTGAGGACTCACCCACGCCGTCCGTCGAGCGCAAGATGAATAACAACATCATCCTGAAGAAACTGCGCATCGCCTTTAACCTGAAAACTACCGATATTCCTGACATCCTGAACCGGGCAGATTTTGCCGTTTCTCAGGCGGAAATTGGCGCCATCTTCCGTACCCCGGGCCATAAAAACTACCGTGAATGCGGCGACCAGATCCTGCGTAATTTCCTGAAAGGGATGAAACTGAAACTGCGCCCTGCAGCAACCAAAGCCTGATCATCGGGAGCGCAATCGCGCTCCCGCATCACTTAGCTGGCGGGACGATTCCCCACCACCCAGCGTTTATGCACCCACAGCGAAGCACAAATCACCGCCGCGCCGATCAGGAAACTTGGCCAGTGTGGCTGTTCCTGCCAGATAGCCAGGTTGACCAGCAGCCCTGCCGGGACATGCATATTGTTCATAATGCCCAGCGTACCGGCATCCACCTGCGTTGCGCCGTAGTTCCACATAAAGTAGCCCAGTCCGGACGCCGCCACGCCCAGCCACACCAGTACGCCCCACTGCAGGGTGGTGGTGGGCAGTTTGTTCGGATTGCCCCACAGGGTCCAGGCGACGATGGCGACCACCAGCGCACCCATATAGAACCAGGAAAACGCGGTGTGCTGCGGCATCGGGCGCACTTCCTGCAGGCGCTTATAGCCGACCATGCCGATAGCAAAGGTCAGGTTCGCCAGTTGCACCAGCATCAGACCAAACCAGAAGTGATCGCTCACTTTGTCATAACGGATAATCGCCGCACCGATCACCGCCAGCAGTGCGCTAAAGGCATAACCCGGGCGAATGCTGCGTTTGCTGAGCAGATCGTAAATCAGGGTGACATACAGCGGCGTCAGCACGGTGAACAGCAGGAACTCCGTGACGCTCAGGTAGAGGTACGCCTGGAAGCTGAACAGATACATGATGCCCAGCTGCATTGAGCCGACCAGCATATACAGCAACAGCGTGGAAAGCTTATAGCCACGCCAGCGCAGGAAAGGCACAAATACCAGTGCTGCCAGCGACAGGCGCATCAGCACCGAGAACCAGCTGTCGACCTGGCCTGCCAGATATTCGCCGATCAGGCTAAAGGAAAACGCCCAGAGAATGGTGGTAATAATCAGTAAGACCACAATAACGCATCCATCAGAAAAAGAAGGCGCTATTGTAACCAATTGCCATCAATGGCAGGCGACTATTTGGTTGACATCAGAGCAAATAATCAACAACTAAAATGTTGCATTAAGAACACAAACACTCACTAAACGAAAGACATGACAGAGCGTACGGTTATAACGTGACATGCATGGAAAACAACACAAACCCTGTCTCCATTTGATACGCCCGCCATCATTGACACAAAAATGTAATAAAACTGAAACATTTGTGTGCTCACTCACAGTCATTTCGGATTTAACTCAGTATAATATGCGCGAAATGGAACATTTCAGTGACACCAGCGGCATTGCCGTAACAGGAACCCCCTCCGTTTTGGATAAATAAAAACAGGCTATGGAGCCCACATGTTAAGTATTTTTAAACCTGCACCACACCAGCCGCGCGTAGCTGACGATCGGGTCGATCCGCTCTATCGTCGTCTGCGCTGGCAGATCTTTATCGGTATTTTCTTCGGCTATGCCGCTTACTATCTGGTTCGTAAAAACTTTGCTCTCGCCATGCCGTATCTGGTGGAACAGGGCTTCTCACGTGGCGATCTCGGCTTTGCGTTATCCGGTATCTCTATCGCTTACGGTTTTTCGAAATTTATTATGGGTTCGGTCTCTGACCGCTCTAACCCGCGCGTGTTTCTGCCCGCCGGGCTGATTCTGGCCGCCGCGGTGATGCTGCTGATGGGCTTTGTGCCCTGGGCCACCTCCAGCATTATGGTGATGTTTGTGCTGCTGTTTGTCTGTGGCTGGTTCCAGGGTATGGGCTGGCCGCCATGCGGACGCACCATGGTGCACTGGTGGTCGCAGAAAGAGCGTGGCGGTATTGTTTCGGTATGGAACTGCGCACATAACGTCGGCGGCGGTATTCCGCCACTGCTGTTCCTGCTGGGGATGGCGTGGTTTAACGACTGGAAAGCCGCGCTGTATATGCCAGCTTTTGGTGCCATTCTGGTAGCATTGATCGCGTTTGCACTGATGCGCGATACCCCGCAATCCTGCGGTCTGCCGCCGATTGAAGCGTATAAAAACGACTATCCGCCAGACTACGACGAAAAACATGAAGAAGAGCTGACTGCGAAGCAGATCTTTATGCAGTATGTCCTGCCGAACAAGCTGCTGTGGTATATCGCGCTGGCGAACGTGTTTGTCTATCTGCTGCGCTACGGCATTCTGGACTGGTCACCGACCTACCTGAAAGAAGTGAAACACTTCTCGCTGGATAAATCGTCCTGGGCCTACTTCCTGTATGAATACGCGGGGATTCCCGGCACTCTGCTGTGTGGCTGGATGTCGGACAAAGTGTTTAAAGGCAACCGCGGCGCGACGGGCGTGTTCTTTATGACGCTGGTGACCATCGCCACCATCGTCTACTGGATGAACCCGGCAGGCAACCCAGGCGTTGATATGGCCTGTATGATTGTGATCGGCTTCCTGATTTACGGTCCGGTGATGCTGATTGGCCTGCATGCGCTGGAACTGGCGCCGAAGAAAGCGGCAGGGACGGCGGCAGGCTTTACCGGTCTGTTTGGTTATCTCGGCGGCTCCGTGGCGGCAAGCGCCATCGTCGGCTATACCGTTGATTACTTTGGCTGGAATGGCGGCTTTATGATTATGGTCGGCGGCTGTGTGCTGGCGGTGATCCTGCTGGTGATGACCATGCTGAGTGAAAACAAACACAAGCAACAGTTACAACAACAGCAGTAATGCGCTGCGGGTGGTCAGCAAAGGCTGACCACCCGGTTGCCGTATCAGGCCAGGAACAGTTTACGCAAATAGCGCGGCACCGCATCTTCACCGTTACTGCCAATCACTTCCAGCTCCGGCAGCAGGTCTTTCAGTCGCTGATGGGCGTTGCCCATAATGCAGCCCTTGCCCGCCATCGACAGCATCTCTTTATCATTCATACCGTCACCAAAGGCGACGCACTCTTTCAGTGAGTAACCCAGCGTTTTGGCTACTGCTTCCAGTGCATGCCCTTTCGACACGCCGCCTGCCATCACTTCCAGACAGGTTGGCATGGAGAAGCTGACATTCACCCGGTCGCCCCAGCGCGCCAGCATCGCCTGTTCCAGTGGCAGTAACTTGTCGGCATCATCACAGGTAAAGAACACTTTGCTGATGCCGTCGGTTTCCAGCATACCTGGCTCAAACAGCGTGTAATTAAACACTGACTCGCGGAAATAACGTTTCTCTTCCGGGCGGTGGCGATTCAGATACCACTCATCATTGCGATAAACGTTGGTCAGAATCTCCGGGTCGTTGTATTTAATGGCAAACAGATCGTTGGCAATATCAGCATCGAGGTTATGGCTGAACACCAGCTCTCCCGCCATATTGTGGACGCGTGCGCCATTCGAGGTGATCATAAAAGCGTCGATACCCAGGCCATCGCGCATCTGGGCAACATCAATATGATGACGTCCGGTAGCAAAGACAAAATGAACGCCGCGTTCGGTTAATAACTGCAGTGTTTCGCGGGTGTAGGGCGTCAGACGGTGATCGGGTGACAGCAGCGTGCCATCGAGATCAGATGCAACAACGTGATACATAATGCGGTCAAACCTCTGGTTGAAAAATGATATCAGGCGAACCTGACAGAACTCTGAGTAAGGTTGCTAACTCTGCCGCGCGAAAAACTCCACGATGGCATCTAAGGCTTCGGCGCGCATATCGTCCCTTTCAAACAGGATCTCGTGGCGCGCGCCCGCAATAACCCGAGGTTTTCCCCCTTCGCAGGGATGACCCGCTGCCGCCATCGCCTCGCAGAACAGATCCTGTGAGCGATTGTCGACAATCTTGTCCTCCCCCGCCTGCAACAGCAGTACCGGCGTCTCAATTGCAGGTACTCTGGTCAAAATATTTTTGCCCGCCAGCACCCCTTCACGCACCCAGTGATACGTCGGGCCGCCGACCCGCAGGCCAGGATCATCGGCGTAAAAGCGCAGATTACGGCGGTAGCGCTCGCGACTGTGCGTCAGCATATTGATGCCAAACGGACGCGGTCGCCATTTACCCGTACCGAGCGCATAGCCTTCACGCAGTGCCGGACGCTTTTCCGTCCAGTCGAGAATGCGGCTCGCCATCCACGCCGGCACTGGCAGATAGATACCAAACATCGGTGCAGCCAGCGCCACGGCATTCAGCGCCTGTGGCTGACGCGCCAGAAACAGCGTCAGGATAGCCCCGCCCATCGAATGCGCCAGTCCAAAGCGCTGGTCATATTTCGGGTTGTTGGCGATTTCCCGCTGCCACAACGACTCTAAATCATCGACATAGTGTTCAAACGCCGCCACATGGCCGCGATGTGAATCCTGCAACAGACGCCCGGATCGACCCTGACCACGATGATCGATAATGATCACATCGTAGCCGCAGTGAAACAGGTCGTACGCCAGCTCCGGGTATTTCACGTAGCTTTCAATACGCCCAGGCACCAGCAGGATCACCTTATTATGTTGCGGTGCAATGAAACGCACATAACGAATGGCGATATTTTCCACGCCCGCAAACTCGCGCTCCTCCCGGCGATGCCAGAAATCGAGCAACGGTCCGGTGGCGAATGCGGCAAAGGCTTCCTCACGGGTCGGCCAGCCGTTTTGATGCTTCGTCATCGGCAGGTATTCTCATCGGTGCCAGGCTGGTTCACGCAGGCCATAGCAGAACGTTCGACAATGGCGTATTGTGTCACAATTCTGCGCACTCAGGGAGTTTTACCCATGACCATCGAATGGTGGCTGACGTATTTATTAACCACCTGCATTCTTAGCCTGTCGCCCGGTTCCGGCGCGATCAATACCATGAGCACCGGCATCAGCCACGGCTATCGCGGCGCGGCAGCGTCCATCACCGGTTTGCAGGTCGGGCTTTCGCTGCATATCGTGCTGGTCGGCATTGGCCTTGGCGCACTGTTCTCCCAGTCACTGCTGGCGTTTGAAATTCTTAAGTGGGCGGGCGCGGCGTATCTGATCTGGCTGGGTATCCAGCAGTGGCGTTCCGCGGGCGCGATCGATCTCAATGCCGTGTCAAAAGCGATGCCGCGTCGCCGTCTGTTTAAGCGCGCGGTGCTGGTGAATCTGACCAACCCGAAAAGCATTGTGTTTCTTGCCGCGCTGTTCCCGCAATTTATTATCCCGCATCAGCCGCAGGCCGCGCAGTATCTGGTGCTGGGTGTCACCACCGTGGTGGTCGATATCATTGTGATGATCGGTTACGCCACTCTGGCGACGCGGATTGCGTTGTGGATTAAAGGTCCGCACCAGATGAAACTGCTGAACCGGATTTTTGGCGGGTTGTTTATGGCGGTGGGCGCACTGCTGGCATCGGCACGGAAGGTTGCCTGATTTAACGCCCTCCCCCATAACTGTACGGTCCGGGGACATTGCAGACAGGTGTTCGGGGACATGGTGAACACTTTTTAACATCCTTTACCCATGGTGA